>VBKI01000078.1 GCA_005879535.1 Deltaproteobacteria bacterium
TCCGCGTCCCTGATGACTTCCGCGCTGAAGAACAAGACCAAGGCGGAAGCGGAGGCGCTCTTCGAGCGCGTCCACTCCATGATCAGCGAGGGACCGAGGAGCAAGGTCGACCCCCAGGAATTGGGCAAGCTCGCCGTGCTTTCGGGCGTGTGGGAGTTCCCGTCGCGCGTGAAGTGCGCGACGCTGGCCTGGCACACGCTGCGCTCCGCGCTCGACGGTGCCGGCGCGCCGGTGTCGACGGAGTGAGAATCGCGCGATGGCGACCAAGCTCCCGGTCGTAGAAGTCGTCGAGCCGCCCGTCAGCAGCGGGTCCATCACGCTCGCGCGCGACTGCGAGGCGACCCGGATCCCGAGCGGCTCCAGCGTGGTGCTGCCCGCCGGGACGCGCGTGACGATCGCGCAGACGCTGGGCGGCCACTTCACCGTCACCACGGAGGACGGGGCCCTGCTGCGCATCGCCGACCGGGACGCCGACGCGCTTGGCGCCCCGGCGGCCGCTGCCCCGGCGCCGATCGTTGAAGGCCCATTCGAAGAAGAGCGGGTCTGGGAGCAACTCAGGACGGTATTCGACCCGGAAATCCCGGTGAACCTCGTCGACCTCGGCCTCATCTACCGCTGCGAGGCCGTACCACTGCCGGACGGCGGGCAGCGCGTCGAGATCGCAATGTCCATGACCGCGCCGGGCTGCGGCATGGGCGACGTGCTCAAGGAGGACGTCCGGCGAAAGGTCCAGAGTGTCCCTGGCGTCCGGGAAGTGGAGGTCGAGGTCGTCTGGGATCCGCCTTGGGATGCGAGCCGGATGTCCGACGCGGCCCGGCTCCAACTCGGCTGGATGTGAGGCCCTGCGCGGTCAGCCGCGCCGCTAGGAGCGCCCTGCAACTGGGACTCCTGCCGGGCTCGGCAGGTCGTGCGTAATCTGTACTCATGTCGGAGAGCATCACCCCGTCGCCCATCGAACGCCGCCGTCCTCCCCTGGGCCCCCGCGCCCCGACGACGCGCGCCCGGCGGACCTTCTGGGCGCTGTTCGCCGTGGCCGTGGCACTCACCGTCTATGTCATCTGGCCCTTCCGCTCTCCGCTCTTCCTCGCCGCGGTGCTGGCCGCCGCCTTCCAGCCGCTGCTCGCCCGCACCGAGCGCCTGCTCAAGGGCCGCCGCCGGCTTGCCGGCGCACTGCTCACCGTGCTCGTTTTCGGGGCGATCGTCGCTCCAATCGCGAGCATCCTCGCCTTCATCGCGCAGCAGATCACCCAGGGGCTGACCTGGGTGCGCGACTCCCTGGGCGTCCAGTCGGTAGGGGACATCTCCCTCTCGCGGGTGCCGCCCCAGGCGCAGCACGTCATCGACAACATCCTCTCGACACTGCATCTGTCGCGCGAGCAGGTTCAGGCGTTCGCGGCGAAGGCACTGGACTACGCCCAGGCGGCGGGGCCCGCGGCGCTCGGCGCGTCGGCCGGCGCAGTTGCGAGCACATTGATCATGCTCGCGGCCTTCTACTTCCTCCTGGTGGACGGGCGGCACCTCATCCGCTTGCTTGGCCGTGTCTCGCCCTTGCAGGCGGCCCAGACGGAGGAGCTGCTGCACGAGTTCGCCAACGTCTCCAGCGCTACGCTGGTGGGCGCTGCGCTCACGGCGGTGGTGCAGGCCGTGCTCGCGACCATCGGATTCACGCTCGCTCGCGTCCCCCACGCGGTCTTTCTCGGGATCGTTACACTGGTCGCCTCGTTCGTGCCCGTCGTGGGGACCGCCATCATCTGGATACCGGCCGCGGTATTGCTGGCGTTTACCGGCCACATGACTGCGGCCGTCTTCATCGCCGTCTGGTGCGGGGTGCTGCTGACTCTCGCGGACAACGTGGTCAAGCCGCTCGCGATGCGAGGCAAGGTGGAGATGCACACCGGGCTCGTGTTTCTCGCGCTGCTCGGGGGCATCACGATGTTTGGACTGCTCGGGATCATCGCCGGACCCCTGGTGATTGCGTTCCTGCTCGCGCTCCTGCGCATGTACGAGCGCGATTTCCTCGAGCATCCGACCGGCACGGCTTGAGCGCTTCCTACGCTGCGTAGGACTCGAAGAACTTGAGCATCACCACCTTGCTCTTCGGCGATACGCGGCGGGCCTCCTTCACCCAGATGTCGAGGTTGCCGGGGTCGCCGAAGATGGCCCTGAGATCTTGCGGTGGCTCGGAGAAGGGCTTCTCGAAGTTGTCCCAGTGCGTGGGCAGGATCACCCTGGGAAAGTTGAGCGCCTTCATCAGCCGCGGCGTGAAGTCGTGGACCTGCGTGTAGAAGATCGACGCCAGCAGCGCCACGTCCGGCCGCAGTCCCGTGATATCGCGCTCGATGAAGTTGGCGGTGCTCATCGAGAAGATGCGGTACTTGCCGCCGATGGTGATCAGGTAGATGAGGGTGTCGCCCTCGGGCATCTCGCCCACTTTGCTCGGCGCCGAAGCCGGCACGGTGACGAGGTGGCCGGGCACGGCGTACTTCTTGATCGGCCCCATCGAGTGGAGGCCCGGGAAGACCTCGATGGTGTACCCGTCGAACTGCATGTGCTCGCCGCCCTTCACCTGCACGATCTGCTTCTCGGGGACGCCGGCCGCTCGCAGGACGTTTCCGTGGGTCTCCGAGCCGATCACCATCGCGCCGGTCTTCTTCGCGATGAGCGGGATGTCGGCGAGATGGTCCCAGTGGCCATGGCCGATGAGGATGTGGTCCGCCTTGCCGATGTGCTGATCGATCAGGCCCTGGTCGGTCGTGATCGGCGTGTTCGGGTTGAACTTGCCGCTGAAGAACCCGCTGTCGAAGCGTCCGAACCAGGGATCGATGAGGATGGTCTTCGCGCCGAAGGCGATTTCCCAGCCGTTCGTGCCGAACCATTTGAACCGCGCGCCGCTTCCGCCCGGTCCGCCGCTTTTGGTCGTGGGCTCGGCTCCCTGCGCGAGCCCCGGAAGCATGACACTTGCTCCGGCGGCGGCCGCTCCCGCCAATCCGGCGCCGACGATCTGCCTGCGGAAGAGACCGGCTGCCTCAGGTTCGATGAAGCACATGTTTCCTCCTTGGGACGGGCGGGAAACATATCACCAGTATGAAGGCCGGATTTCAGCTCCGGAAAATACTGCGGCGCCTCGCGTCGGTCGAACATGCCGTACAGCCACCGACGGCTGCAAGCGGCTATGACCAGAGCGGCGCCAGGGCGACGATGAGTTGCGCGGAGGCCGCGGCGTCAGGAAGTCCCAGCGTGGTCGTCAGCTCCAGAGAGACGGGCAGGCGCGCTTGCGAAAGGAGCCGTTCGCCGGCCTCCTGCCGAGCATCCTCCACCAGCGCGCGCTCGCCGGGCTGAAGGCGGGGCCGGACCCACGCATCAATGGCCCAGCCCAGCGATGCGTGCTCTGCCTCGTCGCGTGCAATGACTCGCATCGCTCGGCGGATTGGCCGATCTTGTGCCCATTCCCCTTGGAAGGCGGCGACCGCCGCGCCATAGGTCTCGCGAACGCAGCCCTCCGCGGCGTTTTCAATGCCAAGCTCGAGCATCGTCCGGATCTGGAGACATTCCACCTCGATCGCCGAGGCCCGCGCGCCGAAGCGGGCGGCCAGCCTCGACATCGCCGCATGGTGGCGCATCTCGTCTCGCCGCGCGGACCTTGCGCGCGCGACCAGGTGCGCAGGGGCATCGTGCGCGATCAACTCTCGCTCGACGGTCTGGAACGCCATCACTGCCGCTCCTTCGAGTCGCACGGCGTCCGCCACGTGCGCGGCGACGAGCGATGGTTGTTCCCGGTTTGCGACTTGCTTCAGGCCTGGAGGGAGGCGGTCGGCCACAGGGGCTCTGGGCGCAGTAGGTATAGTGATTGTGGCACGTGACAGTCGATTGGGACGCGGCCGTGCAGCCGGTGATCTCGGTCGTGAAGCAGACGTCGCGCGCGCCCGACCCACAATACGGGACACACTCGCTCGCCGAGTGCTGCGAGCCCGATGTCCAAGGTACGCCGCCGTCGACGAAAAAGGACGAATCATAGTCGGGCCGGTCGCATTGGCTTCCGCAGCCCGAGAGCCCGGCGATGGGGATTGCCGAAAGCGCTGCGCGCCGGAGCCAACGGTGCAGGGACCTGGCGGCCCTCAACTCGGCAATTGAATTGCGCATCCATTGTGCTGCGGGCATTTTTCATGCCTGCACGAATCCGCCGGGTCTCTATTCGGTTACGCAAATCGAGGAACGAGCTACGTCACCGATTCGTGACACGCGCGTCATGTGCCCGGGCCGCCGTTCCTCCGCGCTCCGTCGACGTTACGTCATCATCTTGACAGGTTGGGATCGGGGGTGTCATTTGCCCTGCTTCTCAAGGGGAAACCATGCAAACGACACGGCGGTACCGGCTTCTCGGAATCGGAGTCGTCGCTCTCAACCTCATCGGCGCGACGGTGTTGCTCGCAGAGGAGGCGGCGAAGGCGCCCGCAGCCGCAACCACGCATGTGATGGTCACGACTGCCGATCTCAAGTGGGTGGACGGACCTCCTTCGCTGCCGCCGGGCGCGAAGGTGGCGGGAATGGAAGGAAACGCGAAGGAGCCCGGCCCCTTCACGATGCGGCTCAAGTTCCCCGCAAATTACAAGATTGCCCCCCACACGCACCCGGCAGATGAGCACGTCACCGTGATCAGCGGCACGTTCTACATGGGCATGGGCGACAAGTTCGACGAGGCCGCCGCAAAGGAACTGCCCACGGGGAGCTTCGTCGTCATGCCCACCAAGCAGGCCCACTTTGGCATGACGAAAGGCGAGACCGTCGTCCAGCTACATGGAACAGGGCCGTGGGGCGTGACCTACGTGAACCCTGCCGACGATCCGCGCTCGAAGGCCGCGAAGAAGTAGGCAGCGAGCAGGTCAGACGGTAAATCTCCTCTCCTTCCGCGTCGACTGCGGAGGCGATGTGAACCATTTCGGCCTCACGAAGACCGATTGATTCACGCCCGCTCCCACCGCAGTCCCGAGCAGCAGGTTCGAAGCGCCGAGCGCCAGGTCCGAGTAGTTCATGGCTCACCTCGTCCTTTCCGCTTCATCTGACCACCACCGCGCCGCCGGCCACGTCCAGGACCACGCCGCTGATCCAGCTCGATTCCTCGGACGCGAAGAACTGTCGTTGAGTGTGCGCAAGCCGTCCACCTCGGACGACGCCCGAACCGCGACGCAAGGTATGGACCCGTCCACTACGCGAGCAGTCGCCGAAAAAAAGAAGAAATGTGTGCGCCTGCTCGAAGGACCCGCACCTAACCGTGCTATTCGATCTACATGGTGCCCATCGGCTTCAACGCAGGGATCGAGGCGGCCGGTTTGGTGGAGAAGCGTCTTCGCGAGCAGGGGATCGAGCTGCCTACCCCCAGCGCACCGGGGGCCGACTACGTTCCGTTCGTCCGCATGGGCGAGCTTCTCTTCCTCACCGGGCAGCTCAGTCAGTGGAACGGCGAGCGGAAGTTCATCGGCAAGGTCGGACGGGAGATCAGCCTCGAGCAGGCGCGGCAGGCGGCGCGGCTGTGCGCGCTCAACTTGCTCGCGCATCTCCGCGTCGCGGTGGAGGGCAACCTCGATCGCGTAGTCCAGTGCATCCGGGTGGGCGGATTCGTCAACGCCACGCCAGAGTTTCTCGACTACTCCAAGGTGATCAACGGCGCCTCCGAGCTGTTCCTGGCTGTGTTCGGCGACGCCGGCAAGCACACTCGGGTTTCCGTCGGCGTGAACGGCCTGCCCTACGGCGTCGCTGTCGAGGTCGAGGCCGTCTTCGCGGTGCGAGGCTGATCCGACCCGACTTCCAGCACGATCTTGCCGTGTGATTTCCCTTGCTGGTTCAGGTCCATCGCCTGTCTCGCCTGTTCGAGCGGAAGCACCTTCGCGATGTGGGGCCGGATCGCTCCGCTCTCCACCAGCGCCGCGATCTCCTCGAGGTCCTTGACGTCGTACTCCATGCCGAAGTCGACGGCACGCACGCCGGCGTGCTTGGCGGCCTTCTCGTCGATCTCGCCGATCAGGGTGATGAGCATTCCGCCGCGCTTGAGCACGCCCCAGGATCGCGCCTGCGTCTCTCCGCCCAGCGGATCGAGCACCACGTCGACGTCGCGCACCTTCTTTTCGAAGCGCTCGCGCTTGTAGTCGATGACCGGATCGACCCCGAGCGATCTCAGGTAATCGAGACTCGGCGCGCTTGCGGTGGCTGCCACCTCGGCACCCTTCCACCGCGCGAACTGCGCCGCGAATGAGCCCACTCCACCGCTCGCGCCGTGGATGAGGAAGCGCATTCCGGGCTTCGCCTTGGCAGTGTCGATGATGGCTTGCCAGGCCGTCAGTGCGGGCATCGGCAGAGCAGCAGCGACGTTGAAGTCGAGTGAGCGGGGCTTCTTCACCAAGTCCTTCACCGGCACCAGCGCATACTCGGCGAAGCTGCCGAAGACCTCGCCGAAGACCTCGTCGCCTTCGCGCAGCGGGGTCTTCGACCCCGGTCCGATCTTCTCGATGACGCCGGCGAAGTCCTGCCCGAGCGTCAGCGGCACCCGGTCCGCGCCTTTCGGGTTGTACTGGTGCTCGCGGACCATCCAGTCCACCGGATTGACGCCCGCGGCGTGGATCCGCACCAGCGCCTTGCCGCGCGTGACTTTGGGAGTATCGACTTCTTCGAGCTGGACCCGGTCCGGGCCACCGAATTCATGGATGCGTACGGCCTTCATGGGGTCTCCTCCAGGTTGGGATGAGGTGGTCCGCGAACCACTGCGCTGCGAGCGCGCCAACGACCTCCAGCGCGCCGGGCTCTTCGAAGAGATGCGTCGCGCCGGGGACAATCTCGAGCTGCTTCTCAGTCCGCAGCATCGCGAGCGCCTGGCGGTTGAGACCAAGGACCACGTCGTCGGCTCCTCCTACGATCAGGAGCGTCGGCGCGCGCACCTCGATGAGCAGCTCTCCGGCGAGGTCGGGCCGTCCGCCGCGCGAAACCACCGCCGAGACGCGATCGGGCTCGCGTGCGGCGGTCACCAGAGCCGCCGCTGCGCCCGTACTCGCCCCGAACAAGCCGACCGGAAGTCGTCGGGTCTCCTCGTCGTGCGACAGCCACTCCACTGCTCCGGCGAGACGGTCCGCGAGCAGCCCGATGTCGAAGCGCAGGTGGCGGGTGAACCTCTCCGCCTCTTCTTCGTGCGGCGTCAGCAGGTCCATCAGCAGCGTGGCAAAACCCCCCTGCTGCAGCGTTTGGGCAACGAGGCGATTGCGCCGGCTGAAGCGGCTGCTGCCGCTGCCGTGAGCGAAGAGAACGGCGCCGCGAGCCCCATGGGGGACGGCGAGATTTCCGCCGAGTCGCACTCCCGGACGCAAGACCAACTCGATCTCGCGCTCGCTCATGTCCATAGGGGGCCTCCTTGCGACGCGCTGTCGCCCTCGACGGAGCGATCGAGCAGTTCGCGCACCTCCTCGTCGGTCGTCTGGGTGAAGTCCTCGTACCAGAGTCCGACGGCGCGGAATGGCTCCGGTGTCGCGGCGCAGATCACCTCGTCCGCCTCGTCCTCCATTTCCGCGCACGTCGACGGCGCCGCAATGGGCACTGCCACGATGACTCGTGCCGCTCGCTCTTGACGAAGCGCCCGCACCGCAGCCCGCATCGTCGAGCCGGTGGCGAGGCCGTCGTCCACCAGGATGACGGTGCGACCCGCGACGGGCGTTGGCGGCCGATCGCCGCGGAACAACCGCTCGCGCCGTTCGAGCTCACGCAGTTCGTTCTCCGTCACTCGCTCGATATCGTCGCGGGTGACGCCGTATGCGATCACATCCGGATTGAGGACTCGGACTCCCCCGCTGGCAATTGCCCCCATGGCCAGCTCCTCATGTCCCGGAAAGCCGAGCTTGCGCACCACGAACACGTCCAGCGGCGCGCCCAACCGCCGCGCGACCTCCCAGGCGACGGGTATGCCGCCCCGGGGGAGGCCGAGCACCACAACGTCGGGCTGGCCCGCGAAGGCTGCCAGATGCTCGCCCAGGACGCGGCCGGCCTCTCGGCGATCGCGGTACCGCATGAAAAACCAACCTACGCATCTTCCGGCGAGGACGCCGACATGCCGGAGCGCGCGCCAGCGGTCGCCGCATCATGAGCGGTCTGATTCTGCTGCCAGCTCGGAAGCCGAGCGTACGTCTCGCAGCACGAGCAACACCAGGATGGCGATGCCGATCACGACGAGAGCACTGGTGATCGCCGTGACCTGGAGCCCATCCGTGAATGCCTTCCGAGCCGTTTCGAGCAGCGCCGCACCAGGCCCCGGCACCTGCTCAGCCGCCGCCACCGCGCCGCCGAGGGTATCGCGCGCAGCCTCGGCTGCTTCGCGCGGAATGCCCTCAACGGAACGGGCCATGGCTCTACGGTAGATGGCAGTCCCGATGCTGCCGAGGATGGCGATGCCCAGCGCTCCGCCGAACTCGGAGCAAGTCTCCGAGATCGCCGAAGCCGCCCCAGCGCGCGGATGGATCCTGTCGTCGCAAGCAGCCACCGGCGAGCTCAGGTATGAACGCAACGTCGACGTTCAAGACGGGGACATGCTCTGGGACGCTGCGGCCCTGAACGATGGGAGGCTGCTCGCCGTGGGCTCCAGCAACTACACGCAGAACCCGAGTGGGCTGAGTGTCAGCGATGCCAGGGACCCGCTGGCGCTGGTGCTCGACGCGCTCGGCAACGTCGAGAAGCGCATCGCGCTTCCGGCGGGACCCGCCGGCAGAGGGAATGAGGATCTCCGGCATCCACAATGCGCCGGGCACTCACGCGCCGGTGTTTTCGGATGCATTCCTTGTCGTGCGAGGAGTGGAGCTCTTGTAGCTCGGGAATAGTCCGGGGACTCGTTGCATCTCTGCTTCGACCCGGCCACCGGTCAATTCAGCCCCGCTGGCGACCTTCAGGCACCGCGAGACTCGCACTCAGCAGTCGCGTTGACGGACGGGCGTGTCCTGTTGATCGGCGGAGAAGTGCCGCCGGAGCTCCCGGGAAGGGCCGGTGTCGGAGTTCCTGCGACGGAGATCTTCGATCCGGCGACCGGAGGCTGGACCGCGGGCCCCACGCTCGATCCGGCGTTTTTCGCCGCCACGGTGACGATGCTGGGCAACGGCAAGGTCCTCGTCTTCGGCGGTGAGGACGCCGGCGGCTTGCCGCAATCGGCCGCGGCGCTCTTCGAATGACGGACGAACTTGCGCTGGCCGCCCTCAGAACATCGTGTTGGTGTTCGCGGATTTCTCGGGAATTGGTTGGAGCACGTCCCAGTGCTCGACGATCCTTCCCTTGTCGTCGAGGCCGAAGATGTCGATGCCCGCCCAATCCCGGTCGCCGGGCCACTGCTGATAGCAGTGGAGGACGACGTAGTTGCCCTCCGCGATCACCCGTTTGAACTCGACCTTCTTGCCTGGGTACTCGCGAGCCATTCGCTGGAAGTACTCGATGAACGCCTGCTTCCCGTCGGCGACGGCGGGGTTGTGCTGGATGTACCGATCGCCCGTGAACATCCGGATGGCCTCTTCTGGGCGGCACTGATTGAACATGACGTCGTAGAAGCTCATCACCGTCTGCTTGTTCCGCTCCGCTTGCTCGTTCATCGTTTCCTCACGGTCTCATCTGAAGAACCTCGTCAAGGCATCGGCCGTTTCACCCGGGATTTCCTCCGGGAAGAAGTGTCCGGCGTCCACGGAATGGCCGTGGACGTCGTCGGCCCAGGACCGCCAGAGCGCGAGCGGTCCGCCTTCCTCCGCGTACCAGGCATTGAGCGGTCCCTTGCCGCTCCAGAGCGCAAGGACAGGGCCCGCGATGCGACGGCCGGCGCGGAGATCCGCCTGGTCGTGCTCTCGGTCGCACGTCGCTGCGGCCCGGTACTCTTCGCAGATCGCGTGCAAGCGGGCAGGATCGCGCAACGCCTCGACGTAGGCGGCGCGCACGTCCGCGCTGAAGACTGCCGGTGAAGATCCCCACCCGCCGAGCGCGTCGTCGACGACCGCTTCGGGGGCCGCTGCGAGGAGACGCTCGGGAAATGGTTCGGGCTGGGCGAGCAAGGACCAGGGCCAGAAGGCGAGAGCGAATCTCGCGTCTGACCGCGCCCATGCCTCTTCGGTCGGAATGACGTCGAGCACTGCGGTCCGATGCACGCGCTGCGGGTGATCGAGTGCGAGGCGATAAGCGACGCGACCGCCCCGGTCGTGCCCGGCGACCGAGAAGCGGCGAAAACCGAGCCGCTCCATGACGGCCACCATGTCGCGCGCCATGGCTCGTTTGGAATACGGCTCGTGGTCCGGGGCCGACCTGGGGCAGCCGCTGCGGCCGTAGCCGCGGAGATCGGCGCAGATGACGGTGAAATGGCGCGCCAGGATGGGCGCCACGCTTCGCCACATCAGATGCGTCTGGGGAAAGCCGTGCAGCAGCAGGATCGGAGGGCCGGAGCCAGATCGGCGGACGAAGATGGTGGTCTCCCCGGTCTGGACCTCGGCCGTATCGAAATCGTCCAGCATCCCGGAAGTGCATACAGGCTACGACTCAGGAAACGAAGCGTGGCGCCTCAGTCGTCGTCGTCGCCGCCTTCGCCGCCGTGGTGGTCCGCTTTCTTCACCTCGATCCGCACCTCTTGCGATCGCGCGAGCAGCGCGCCGTTGTCGTTGCGGAGCTCGCACATGACCGTGTGCTTTCCTTCGATCTTCGCGCATCGCCCGAAGTTCGCAGCGATGTTGTCGGAGCTCGATTGAACGTTCGGCGAGCCGCACGCCGTCCCGTCGATGTAGAGGTCGATGTGTCCGCAACCCTGCGCTCCGCCGCAGCGGCCCGCCGCAGCGAGCGTCGCACCGGAGACGGCGACGGAAATCCCGCAGTTGTCCGCGCTGCACTTGTCTCCGTCGGCTGGAGAAACGATCCGGACGTCGGCTCTCGGGGGCGACGCGCCACCAACTCCCGCATCGGAACTGCTGGCGCCGCCGGCGCCGATTCCGGCGGATTGGTCGATTGGGCCGCACGCGACCGCAGCTATCGCCGCGCAGACGCTCGTTCGCTGAAAGCGCACGGATGCGACGTTAGGTCCGGCCCGCCGCAATGGCTCGGCTCCCCGTCCCACAGGCGGGCGAAGGCGCAAGGGCCATGACTTGACAAGCGATTCACTGCAGCGCTATGTGCCCGCCGGGCAGCCTACGGGGGGTACCGCCAGCATGTCTTCTTCCGTCGAGGGTGGACGCCGATTGAGCGTTTGGCCCGGTGCCGGACCCCACTGTATCGCCCGCCCGCCGCAGTGCCCCAAGCACTGAAAGGAATACCCCCATGAAGCGTCCTGCGATCTGGTCGGGAGCCCTCCTCACGTGTCTCAGCGCGATGGCACTCGCCGCAAGCGTCCACTTGAAGGGCGGCGCCCATAGCGAACCAACGTTCACCGATAACGGCCTGACCCTGACTGCGGCCGGCGCGCTGGCCGGTCTCGGAAATCAGGACTTGCTCGTCACGCTCACGGCGACTGGAAACCCAACCGCCACTTGCACGAACCAAGGCGGGAACCAAGCACCCGGCCAGAACCCGGCGGAGGTGACGCTGACAGGGACGCAGTCCATTCCGGCGAGCGCGATCAAGAACGGCAACGTTTCATTCAACGTCACGACGCAAGGACCGGTATCGCCGGTTCCCGGCGCGCCGGGGTGCCCGAATCCGAACTGGACCGAGACGATCACGGACGTGGAGTTCACGAGCGCCACATTGCGCGTCGAGCAGCCTGCCGGCACGCTGGTGCTGACCGTCAGCTGTACCTTCAGCCCGCCGACTTCGGACGACACCGTTCCGGGCAACGAGGTTAGCTGCACGAGCACGTAGCGAACGGACAAATCTACATTGGCCGCGCTTGGACGAGCAGGTTCATTACCAATACCTGCACCTGCTCGTCCTTCTGGTTCAGGGTCGTAGTCCGGCACTTGATGAACCCCTGATTGGGCCGGCTGTCCGATCGCCGCACCTCGAGCACTTCGGCCTGCACGTGCAACTCGTCGCCCGGCCGGACCGGGCGCGGCCACTTCAACTCGTCGGCGCGCGAGCCGATGATGCCGCCGGCGGGGCGGAAGCCGCTCTCGACGAGAAGACGCATGGAAAGCGCGGCGGTGTGCCATCCGCTCGCGGCCAGGCCGCCGAAGAAAGAGTCGCGGGCAGCGGCTTCGTCGAGATGGAACGGCTGCGGATCGAACTGGGTGGCGAAGGCCTTGATCGCGGCTGCGTCCAGCCGAAGCGCTTTCGACACGAACTTCTGTCCGGGAGCGAATTCCTCGAGCCAGATCACGACCGCTGCTCCAGCGCGCGGATCCAGAAGCCCTGCGTTTCACGCAGAATGGCCGCGCTCAGCTCCTCGTCGTTTACCGCGCGCGCGAGCGCGAGCGCACCGACCATACCCGTCAGCAGCGCAACTCGCGCTTTGTAGTCCGCAGCGGGCGCAAGCTCCTGAATGCGCGTGAGAGCGTCGTGCACGCCCTCGGTGTAAGCGCGCCGTACCGCAGCTGGCTGGCGCGCCATGTCCGAAGCGAGCGCGGGCAGCGGACAGCCGCCGGCCGGCGCGTCGCGATGCGATTTGCTGAGATAGCGCCGCAGCATCGCTTCCGGCGACCGGGCAGGCTGTCGCGCGAGGCCCGATCCCGCAAACGCCGCCGTGCATGCTTCCGCGGCCAGCGCCTGCTTGCTCTCGAAGTGACGGTAGAAACCGCCGGCCGTCATCCCCAGGGTCGCCATCACGTCGCCCACGCTGACCGACTCGATGCCGCGCTCGCGGAAGAGCCGCGACGCTGCGTCGACCGCCTTGCCTCGGGTGCGTGCGGTTTCCTCACGCGACCGGCGCACGGGAGCCTCCCGCCGAGCCGAGCCCGAACTGCTTGCGAAGCGCGCCGTCGAAAATGCTCTCCGGCAAGTATCGGCGCAGACGCGCCAGCAACCCGGCGCCTTTGCCCACCGGGTAGCGCAGGCGCGGCTTCTCGGCAGTCGCTGCTTCCAGCACGGCCTGCGCCACCACCGAAGGATCCTCGCCGGCGCTCACTCTCGTGCGGATGCTCTCGCCGGCCCGATCCCGCGCTGCGGCGTAGGCATCGACGACGCTGCCCGGCAGCAACCGGTTCTCGCCGATGTTGGTGCGCATGAAGCCCGGCTCGACCAACGCCGCGCGGATGCCCAGCGTGCGGGTCTCGTGATCCAGCGACTCCGCGAGTCCCTCGAGGGCGTGCTTGGAAGCGGAGTAGAACCCCATGAATGGCGCCGGCAGAAAGCCGACGATGCTGCTCATGAAGACGATGCGGCCACTTCTCTGCGCCCGCATTGCCGGCAGCACCGCCTGCGTCATGCGCACCGCTCCGAAGAAGTTCACGTCGAACAATCGCTTCGCCTGCTCCAGCGAGGTCTCTTCGACCGCGCCGACCATTCCGCCCCCGGCGTTGTTGACGAGAAGGTCGACGCGCCCGGCCTTCGCCAGCAGTTCGCGCACACCTGCGTCGATCGACGCGGCGTCCCGCACGTCCAGCAACACGCGCTCCACCTTGGCGGGCATGGGGCTCGATTCGGATCTGGCCGTTCCGAAGACCCGGTATCCTCGTTCGATCAGCATCCGGGCAGTCGCGTTTCCGATTCCCGACGACACGCCTGTCACCAACGCCACTGGGCTGCTCATGTGTGCTCCGGGCTATAGATGACAGATGTCATCTAACCTGGAAGATGCCTGCGGCCCGGCCGAGGATTCGGGGGCAAAGACCGCTGCGCGTTTAACGCGTTCCGCCCCGGCCGCTGCGGCCCGGCTGCTTCCGGCGTTTACCGGTCGGCGCTTCGCCGGGTCCACGCAGGGCGTTCGCCGACTTTTGCATCTCGGCGGAAATCTCCAGTTCTTCGCGGATCGCCTGGCGCGTGTCGGTCTCGAAGTGGTCGGCGGTCGCGCGACGATCTTGTTCCGCCGAAGCCCGGCGCTGTTCGGCTTCGCGCCGGAGCCGCTCGGCGAGGACGAGGATCTCGTCGCGATGCCGCCGCGCTTCGTCGGCAGCGTAACGCGCTTGCTCGGCGCTCAATCTCACTTCCTCCGAAAGACGACGCAACTCTTCCGCGTAGACGCGCCCGGACTCCGCCTCGGACCGCCGCCTTTCCGCAGCGGCGCGCGAGGTCTCTGCATTCTTGCGACGAGCCTCACTCCGCTGCCTCTGCCGTTCCGCGGAACGGCCCGTCCCTTGCCGGCGCTTTCCGCGTCCGTGTGGCATGAGCGATCCGCGCAGAATAGCAGGCAGTAGTGGAGTCTGCCCGGTACAGCAGATCGTTCGGGATGGTCGCGCGTTGGAGCAAGGACTGTCTGGAGGTCCCATGCCCCGGCTCGTCCTCTGCACCGCCCTCTGCGCTCTCCTCTCCGCCCACGCACCAGCCGCCAACGCGCCGGCCGATCCCGACATGCGCCGCCCCCTGGACTGGCTGATCGCCGCCCAGAACGACGACGGCAGTTGGGGCGACGGCGCAAAGGATCCCCGTCCCGATGTCGCGACGACCGCGCTCACGGCTATTGCGCTCCTGCGGCTCGGCCACACCGGCTCGCTCGGCCAGTATCAGGAGCACACGCGGCGCGCGGTGATCTACATCGCGGCGGCCGTGGAACGTGCGCCGGAGGACGAGATCGCCATCAACCCACCCGGCACGCTTCCGCAGCGCAAGCTGGGACGCAACATCGACACCTTCGTCGCGGCGCAGTTCCTCGCCGAAGTGCTGCCCACCCTGCGCGGGCCGCTGCACGCGCATGCGGAGCGGGCCCTCGCGTCAGTGGTGAAACGCATCGAGCGCGCGCAGGCAAAAGACGGCAGCTATTCGCGCGACGGCTGGGCTCCTCTGCTGGCGTCGGCGTTTGCGAGCAACGGCCTCTACGCGGCGCAGCGCGCCGGCGCGAAGGTCGACAAGGACGTGCTCGCCAAGGGCCAAGCTGGCCTGGTCGACAAGTACGACGGCAAGACGAAGACGTTCGGCGCCACCGACGCCGCGGGCGTGCAGCTTTACTCGGTTGCCGCGAGCATGATGGCCGCCGAGCAGGTGGCGCGGTCCGACTCGCCTGCAAGTCTCGAGCTGAAGAAGCGCGCCGAGGAGGCGCGCAAGGCCGCTGCCTCGCAGCTCGCCAACGAAAACGTCATGCGCGGGTTCGGGAGCTACGGGGGAGAGGAGCACGTCTCGTACATGCTGACCGCCGAGGCCAAGGCGGCGTTGGGCGGCGACGAGTGGGCAGGGTTCCGCAAGAGCATCCGCGCGCGGTTGGCAGCCATCCAGCGGGAGAACGGGACCTGGCGGGGCGACCACTGCATCACCAGCACGACCTTCTGCACGGCGGCGTCTCTGATCACGCTCGCGATCGAGCCCCACACCGGCAGACGCGCTTCGTGATGGGGCCGACGATCGTCGTGGGCATCTTTGCGCGTCGCGTCTTGACTGCCGCTGCCGCGCAATGGTTTCGCAGTGGGCGGCCCGCGTCGATCGAGCGACTGCACCAGGGGCCTCGAGGGGGAACACAATGACGTCATCTCGCCGGGATCGGTTCCCGATCGTGTGGGCACTTGCGGTTTTGGCGCTCGGCACAGCCGCCCGCGCGGAGGTCACAGGAATCACCTACACCAGGAGCTCGCCTTTCGGCGCCGCCACCTTCGGGAGTGCCGGGGCCTACGAGCAGCTCGACGGTGTAGTCACCGGCGAGATCAATCCGCACCACCCGCTCAATCGGATCATCCAGGACATCGAGAGTGCGCCGCGCAACGCCCGCGGAAACGTGGAGTACGGGATGACGTTCTCCGTGCTCAAGCCCGTCGACCTGGCAAGGAGCAACCACACTCTCGTCTATGACGTCGTGAACCGCGGGAACAAGCTCATCACTTCGTTCCTGAACGTCGGGATCACCACCACCAATCCCGCCGGCGACGGCTTTCTGCAAAAGCAGGGCTTCATCCTGGTCTGGAGCGGGTGGCAGGGCGACGCGCTCGCGGGCGGCGGACGGCAGGTGATGACGCTGGTCCCGGTTGCGCGCCGCAGGGATGGGTCCTCCATCACCGGCGAGGTGCGGCAGGAATACACGCCCGGGGCCGCCGTGCCGTCCGAGCCACTCGCCGGCAACGCGCTCACGGCGCCCATCGAGACGGCCACTTTGGACAACTCGACGGCCACGCTGACCCGGCGCATCCACTGGAACGACCCCAAGGAGCTCGTTCCGCGCAGTCAGTGGGCGTTTGCCGACTGCAGCGCGACGAATCCATTCCCGGGAACTCCGAGCACCACGCGCGTCTGCCTGCAAGGCGGATTCGACACCAATCACATTTACGAGCTCGTCTACACGGGAAAGGATCCAAAGGTGCTGGGGATCGGATTCGCGGCCACACGTGACCTGGTCGCCTTCCTGCGCCGAAACTCGGGGGCGTCCAATCCTCTGGCCGGCGCGGTCCATAGCACCATCGGCTTCGGGATCTCGCAGAGCGGGCGCTTCCTGCGAACGTTCACGGGTCTCGGGTTCAACGAGGATGAGAACGGAAAGCGGGTGTTCGACGGGCTCGACCCGGACATCGCCAGCTATCGCATCTCGCTGAACATCCGCTTCGCGCAGCCCACCCGCCTGGCGGGCACTCAGCACACCGAGAAACAATTCCCCGGACAGGAAGCGCCGACGACGTGGGGAGATTCGCACGATCGCTTCGCCCACATCGACGGAGGGCTGCTCGACCGCTGCAGGCGGAGCAACACCTGTCCGAAGGTCTTCAACACCGTCAGCAGCACGGAGTACTGGCAGGCCGGCATGTCGTTCACGACGGCGGACGCCGACGCCGACGAAGATCTGGTAGTCCCCGAAAACGTCCGCATCTATCACTTTGCGAGCGCGCAGCACGGAGGCTCGGCGCCCGCGGTCGCTCCGTCGCAGAATCCAGTTTGCGAGCAACTCGGGAACATCAACTCGTATACGTACAACTTCCGGGCGTTGCTCGTAGCCTTGCGTGACTGGGTGGTGAACGGCCACAGGCCGCCGCATAGCCGGTATGCGACGCTCCGCGGACGCACCCTGGTGCCCGCCCACGGCGTCCGGTTCCCGAGCATCCCCGGCGTAACCTTCGTGGGAGGCTTCAACAGCAGGCAGGTGCTCGATCGCGGGCGCGACTTCGACGCGCAGGACGATTCCGGCGTGATGGACGAGCCGCCTGCCGTCCGTTACACGTACCGCGAGTTGCTGCCTCAGGTCGATGCGGACGGCAACGAGGTGGACGGGGTCCGCTCGACACAGCTTCGAGTGCCGCTCGGGACCTACTCGGGGTGGAACACGCGCAGGGTCAATTTCGGCAATCCCGACTTGTGCGACCTGTCGGGACAGTACATCCCCTTCGCGGTGCACAAGGCCGATCGCAAGGGCGATCCGCGCCGCTCCGTCGAGGAGCGTTATGGATCAAAGAAAGGATACATGGCGCGTGTGATGGCGGCGGTGGAGGATCAGGTGGAAGAAGGCCTGCTGTTGCCCGACGACGCCGCGACCATCATCACGCAGGAGATGGCCAGGGACATCGGCCTGCCGTAGTTCGCGAAGTCAGGGTCAACGCGCGCTCTGCGACTCACCCGGTGGCGGTGTCACTTCCACCGCCATCCCTTCGACGAACGCCGCGCTCCCAAGCTTCGCCACCCTCTCGTTGCCCTGCAGCCCGCTCGAGATCTCGATGGTCACCCCCTTGTCGCGCTCGACCACCACCGGGACCAGATGCAGCTTGTTCTGGGCGTCTACGACGGCCGCGTGCTGACCCCGGGCGTCGCTTATCAGCGCCGTCGCGGGCAGCTCCAGGATGCGATGCGACGAGGGCAGCGTGAGCGCCACCTCGGCATACATCCCCGGCATGAGCGCGCCGTCCTGGTTCGGGACGCGGATCTCGGTCGTCATCGTGCGCGTCGCCGGGTCGAGCTCGCCGGCCGCGCGCATGACCTGGCCGGCGAACGTCCGCCCCGGGTACTCGCGGACGGTGACGTTGCCGGAGACGCCCGGGCGCACTCCGGGAGCGACGTCCTGGGGGACCTGCACGAAGACTCGCGCCGGATCCATCGCGGCAATCTTGAAGAGCGGCTGGCTGTTGCCGGCCGTCACCAATGCGCCGATCTCGATCGTGCGCTGTGTGATGGTCCCGGCGAACGGCGCGGTCACCTTGGCGAAGGCCTTGAGCTGATCGAGGCGGCGGATGTTCGCCTGCTGCGCCGCGATGTTGGCGCCCGCGACATTCACGTTGGCCTCGCCCACCGCAGCCTCGGCCTGGCTTTGCTCCAGAGCTGCCCTCGACACGACGCCCGAGGGTGCGAGTCGCCTGGCGCGGGCGAGGTTCGCCTTGGCCAGGTCGCGATTGGCCTTCGCCTGCGTCAATGCGGCGCGGGTTTGTAGCAATTGGGCCTGCGCCTGGGCGAGCTCCTGGTCGAGCTCCGGAGTCTCGATCTCGGCGAGGACGTCGCTCTTCTTCACCTTGTCGCCGATGTCGGCGCGCCAGGCGCGCACATAACCGCTTGCGCGTGCGAAGAGGACCGTCTCCTGGAGCGGCTGCACCGTGCCGGGAAGCTCGAGCGCGCGATCGCTGGCCCCGATCTTCGGCATCACGACATCGATGCGTGGAAGCGCGCGCTGGGCGCTCTCGGACGACGCGGTGAGCGCGGCGCGCTTGCCGCGGCGGGGCAGGTATCCGAGGCCGAAGGCGACTGCGACGACGACCAGGGCAATCAGGGCGACGGTGACGAGCCTGCGCCTGGGAATGCGGCGGGCCGAAGGCAGGACGAATCCGAGATTCGGCTCCTGCGTCGACTTGGGCTCGACGGGTGCGTGATCCTCTCTGGCGGAACTCACGCCTCCTCCAGGATCGCGTCGACATGCGAGGGCGGCTTCCGGCGGAGGAGGCTGTACATCACCGGCACGAAGAACAGCGTGGTCACCGTGGCGAGCAGCAGGCCGCCGATCACGGCGCGACCGAGCGGGGCATTCTGCTCGCCGCCTTCGCCCAGACCGAGCGACATGGGAAGCATGCCGAGGATCATGGCCAGGGCAGTCATGATCACCGGGCGCAGGCGTGTCATGCCGGCCGCGAGAGACGCCTTGGTAGCGTCGAAGCCGGTCACGCGCATGTCGTTGGCGAAGGTCACCACCAGGATGCTGTTGGCGGTGGCCACGCCGACGCACATGATCGACCCCATCAGCGCCGGGACGCTCAGCGTCGTGTGCGCCAGGAAGAGAATCCAGCAGATGCCGGCGAGGGCCCCGGGCAGCGCCATGAGGATGACCAGCGGATCCAGCCAGGATTGGAAGTTCACCACCATCAACAGATACACCAGCAGGATCGCGAAGATCAGTCCGTATCCCAGGCCCCGAAACGAAGACTGCATGCTTTCGGCCTGCCCCTTGATCCGCACCGTGGTTCCTCGCGGCATCGACGGCGTGAGCTCGTCGACGATCTTCTGCACGCGATCGGCGACGGACCCCAGGTCCGTGCCCTCGACGTTGGCCTGCACGTCGTACGTCCTGGCCACGTTGTAGTGGGTGATGTTCACGGGGCCGGCGGTGCGCGAGATGGAGGCCAGATTCGAGAGGAGCTGTGGGCGCGCGGTTCCATTCGAGAGCGGCAAGGTCTTCATCGCGTCGATCGAATCGATGTCTTTCTGGGGCGTCTGCACTGCCACCAGGTACTGCACGCCGCGCTTGTCGAGCCAGTAGCTGGGGGCAACGACCGCGCTCGATGCCAGCGCCACCAGCAGGTCGCTGGCCACGTCGCGTTCCGTCAGCCCGACTTCGCCCGCCATGGTTCGATTGACGTCGATGCGGAGCGCGGGCTGCGTGGGCACCTGCGCCAGGTGGACGTCCACCGCGCCGGGAATCTCGGCGACGCGCCGGCCGATCTGCCTCGCGACCTCGTAGGTTGCCTCCTCGTTGCCGATGGCCCCGACCACCTGGACGTCGATGGGCGCCGGCAGGCCGAAGTTGAGCACCTGCGTGGAGATGTCCGGCGCCAGGAAGAAGAACGTCTGGTCCGGAAACTTCTCCGCGAGCGTTGCCCGCATCTTGTGCACGTACTGCTCGGTCGGGCGATGGTCCTTCTTGAGGGCGATGAAGATCTCGCCATCGGCCGCGGAGATCAGCGCGCCCTCGCTCAAGGACAGGTTGAGCCCGCTGTAAGGGATCCCGATGTTGTCGAGCAGGGTCTCGATCTCGTCCGGCGGGATCACCTGTCGGATCGCGTCTTCGATCTGCACGAACTTCCGCTCGGTCTCCTCGATGCGCGTCCCCGGGACGCCGCGGACGTGCAACTTGATGAGCCCCGCGTCGACGGTGGGGAAGAAGTCGCGGCCGACGAGCGGCAGCAGCGAAAGCGAAGCCACGACGAAGAGCAGAAAGCCGATCACGACGCCCCGGCGGTGCTGCAGCGCCCAGGCGAGCAGGCCGCCGTAGCTCATTCGCATCCGCTCGAACCCGCGCTCGAAGCTCGCGATGAACCGCGCGCCAAACCAGCGGGGAGGGGGTGCCGCGTTGCCATGCGCGTGGCGCTCCGCTTCGGCGGCCATGAGGTAATGCATCATGGTCGGCACCAGCGTCCGCGAGAGGAAGTACGAAGTGAGCATCGCGAACACGACCGACATCGCCAGGGGCACGAAGAGCGACTTGGCCGATCCGCTGATGAACACCACGGGCACGAAGACGATGCAGATGCAGAGGGTGGACACGAAGGCCGGCGTGGCGATCTCCGATGCGCCATCCAGGATGGCCCGGAGGATGGGTTTCTTCTGCGCCATGTTCCGGTGGACGTTCTCGATCTCCACCGTGGCGTCGTCGACGAGGATTCCCACCGCCAGCGCCATCCCGCCCAGGGTCATGACGTTGAGCGTCTCGTCCAGGAATGAAAGGGTGATGATCGAGACCAGGATCGAGAGGGGGATGGAGACGATCACGATCACCGTGCTCCGCCAGCTCCCCAGGAAGACGAGGAGCATCAGCGCGGTCAGCCCCGCCGCGATCAGCGCCTCCTTCACCACGCCTTCGATGGAAGCGCGGACGAAGATCGACTGATCGAAGAGCATCGCGACCTTCAGCTCCTTGGGAAGGCGCGCCATCGTCGTCGGCAGGATGTCCCGGATGCGCTTGACCACCTCCAGCGTGCTGGCGCTGCCCTGCTTGAGGATGCTCATCAACACCGACCGCTTGCCCTCGACGTGCACGATGTTCGTCTGCGGCGAGTACCCGTCGCGCACGTGCGCCACGTCGCGCACATAGACCGTGGTGCCTTTGACGACCTTGACGGGAATGGTCTCGATCTGGGCGAGCAGATCGGGGCTGGCGTTGAGCACGATGGGCTACTCGTTGGCGCCGATCTTCGCGGTCCCGGTCTGCACGATGACGTTCAGCTGCCCGATGGCGGCGGTCACGTCCCGCGGCGACAGGCCCCAGGCGAAGAGGCGCTGGGGATCGATGTCGATCATGATCAGCCGCTGCTTGCCGCCATACGGATAGGGAATCTGTACGCCCCGGATGGTGGCCATGTCGGCGCGGATGAAGTTGATTCCGTAGTCGAAGAGCTGCTGCTCGCTCAGGGTGTCGCTCTCGAGGGCGACCTGCAGGATGGGGACGCTGGAGGCGCTGTAGCGGATGATGAACGGCGGCGTCGTCCCTGGGGGCATCGAGCGGATGGCCGCCTGCGAGATCGCCGTCACCTGCGCGGTCGCCGCCTCGATCTTCGCGCCCGGCTGGAAGAAGATCTTCAACACCGCGATGCCCGTCAGCGACTGGCTCTCGATGTGCTCGATGTCGTTCACCGTGGTGGTCAGGAAGCGCTCGTAGTTGTTGACCATCCGCTTCTCCATGTCCTCGGGCGAGAGGCCCGAGTAGTTGAAGACGACGGAGATCACCGGGATGTCGATGTCCGGGAAGATGTCGGTCGGCATCCGCGAGATGGTGAGCAGGCCGACGATGATGATGAGCATCGACATGACTACGAAGGTGTACGGGCGCTTGAGCGCCATCCGGACGAGCCACATCATGGGCGGCGCCCCAGGATGGTGAAGGCCGGGGGAGTGGCGCTGGGCATGCGCAGTTCATCGACTGAAGCCGCCGCCAACGCAAGCCTGCGGCCTAGGACCGGCAATAGACTGACACAAGCAGTTCGCGAAAGTTTGGAATCGTCCAAAACGCTCGGAGCCCCGCATTGCGAGCAGGGATGAGCGCTTCCGGCGGGTGCGCTCCTGTCGAATTCAAGCCAGCGCCAGCTCGATGTCGCATACGCCGCGCGATGCCAAGCCGACGCGGCCACCCAACTTCCGCAGCAGCGCGCGCATCGGGCGGTTCTCGTCGAGCACCGTCCCGGTGAAGCGGGTGACCTCGCGCTCGAGCGCGGCCTCGCGCAACCGCGACAGCAGCAGCCGGCCCAGCCCCTTGCCTTGAAGAGCGTCGCCGACGACCAGCGCGAGCTCTGCCGCAGCCTCGGCAGCGCTGCTGCGAATGAAGCGCCCGACGGCCACCAGCCGCTGGGACTGCAAGGTGAACGCTGCCAGCGCAAAGTGCGTCTCGCCATCGACATCGGTGAGAAGGCGCAGCTCGTCGGGGCTGAATTCCCCTCGCGGAGCATGGAACCGCAGGTACCGCGTGCGCTCCGAGAGCTGCCGAAGACCCGCCTGCAGGAGCGGCGCATCGGCGGGGCGGATGGGCCGCAGCTCGACGGACGTCCCATCTGTCAGTGTGGCGCGCTCGCAGTAGCTCGCGCTGAACCTGCGCTGCGTCATTACCGCTGCGGCGTTCGTCATGCCCCTAGGATGTCGCGTGCGGCGGGAATCATCCTGCGAAATCGCAGCACGAGGCCTCAGATTTGCGCTTGCTGCAAAAACCGGGACGTCCCGGAGCCGCTCCCGAGGCAAGTGTAATGCCGATGTGCCTCCTGCGTTTGCGTGCGTGACGGTGGGCAAGACGTCAGGCTTGTTCTTCGTAGTCGCTGTCCAGCGCGCGGCCGTGGGCCACGATCGCATCCTTGGTGATCACGAACGCGCGCGTCCGGTGGGCGTCTCCCCTGAACAGGAGATGGATTTCATCCGCGATGAACGGCAGCTCCCGATGAAGACGCTGCAGCCGCCCTTCCTGGCAGTACCGGGCGACGCGCCGTGGCAGCACCGCCACCCCGAGGCCGGCGAGCGCGAAGCTCTTGACCAACTCGAGATCGCCGCAGGGCAAGAGTCGGGAAGGGAGCGCATTCATCGCCGCCAGCTTTTCGATGATCTGCTGGCTCTGGAGAATGCGGCCGGCGAAGACCAGCGGTCCGCGGCGGAGACGCTCCGTCGCGGCCTCGAGATCGTCGGGTGTCGGCGCGCCGTCGGCGAGCACGAACAGATCCACCGCGTCGCGAAAGAGCTTCATCTGCACCAGGTCCGGATGGGGCTCGGGATTCACCACGAGGCCGAAGTGCACCGCGCGCTCGACCGTGCCGCCGCGCACCACGGTCGAGGGGGCATTGGAAAGGCTCAGCTGGATGCGAGGGTTGGCCTCGAGGAATCTCGTCATCCACTGCGGCAGGAAGTAGGCGCCCAACGATTCGTGGCATCCGATCACGAAGTTGCCGACATCGTCGCACTCGAGGCCCTTGATCCGCTGCTCGACCTCGTCGAGCCGCGCGAGCGATTCGTTGGCGAAACGCAGCAATTCGTCGCCGGTGGTGGTCAGCGACACGCCCGTACGCAGCCGGACCAGGAGGCGCGTCCCGAAGCTCTCTTCGAGCTGCTTGATCACCGCCGTCAGTCCCGGCTGGCTGATCTGCAGGACGCGCGCGGCGGCGGAAAGGCTTCCGCACCGTGCCACCGCCTGAAAGTAGCGGAGATGGTCCAGCATCCCGGTCTTCCATACCACCTCTCACAGGATGAGCCGCCTCAGCTCCTCGGGTGGCGCGTTGGCAATCAGCAGCGTGCCGCTGCCATCTTTCAGGACGGCGACGACTCCTTGCCCCACCTCCGACGAGGAGTAGAAGCCGTCGTGGGACAGCGCCTCGCCGACGTCCGGCTGCTGCCGGAGGAGCTCGTTCGGGACCGCGTACTGAACCACGACCATCCCCCGCCAGCGATAGGCAAGGCCGGCGGCGGGAGATCCGGCAAGGGTCGTCTTCCAGGTGCTGAAGAGCTCGACGCCCGGCCCACGGAGAGTGCGGATCGGAAAGTGCAGGCCCTCCGCCACGGCCGCGAGATCCGCCTTGCGGGGAAAGTTACGTGTCATCGCGCGCCGGCAGTCGGCGAGAGCATCGCGGAGCACGGGAATCTCCGTCATCGGTCTGCTGGCTCCGCCGCGGCGGATACGGAGCGCCGTTCCGGCGACGGCAATCGAGGCCAGCGCAGCCATCGCGACAGCTGCCCAGCGCCGGTTCCAGGGGAAAGAGCGTTCCCTCACCTCAGCGGTGCGCTCGCCGATCGCCTCGATGCGCCGGCGCAATCCGACGGAGGCTCGCGGGGTCGGCTCGCGCGCGAGCGCCCGGGAGAGATCCCGTTGCAAGGCCAGCTCGCACCGGCAGCGCCCGCAACTGCGCAAGTGTTCCTCGACTGCGCGCTTCTCCTCGCGGGTCAACTCGCCGTCGGCGAACGGCGCAACCAGCTCCTGGAGCCGCGTATGCTGGAGGGCAGTTTCAGTC
The DNA here is from genome assembly GCA_005879535.1 of Deltaproteobacteria bacterium. Taxonomy (NCBI): domain Bacteria; kingdom Pseudomonadati; phylum Myxococcota; class Myxococcia; species Deltaproteobacteria bacterium. The sequence goes on from VBKI01000078.1 coordinate 24,645, forward strand.
ACCGGGATGTCCCTGTTGCCTGCCATGAGAGCCCATCGGAGTCCCTGATCCAGGATGTCATGTCCGTCCCGATTTATTCCCCTCGACCCTGCATCGCCAGTCGCCGCTGAGGCTTCTCTTCGTCGCGAGCTCTGAGCAGCCCCGCCAGCAGTTGGCGGCCGCGGCTGATGCGGCTCATGACCGTGCCCATCGGCACCGAGGTGACCTCGGCAATCTCCCGGTACTTCAAACCATGCATGTCATGAAGCGCGACGGCCTCGGCGAGATCTTCAGGGATCGACCGCAGCGCCTCGCGAAGGCTGCCTGCTTCCAGGCGAGCCAGCAGGTGTTCCAGCGGCGACGGCGCATCGCTGGCGACGATCTCCTCGTGGGCCGCTTCCAGCTCGGTGATGAAGAGCAGGTCTTGCCGGCGCGCCACGGTCCGGCGCCGCTCGTTCGCGACCATCCTCAGGATCTTGCAAAGCCAGGGAAAAGCCGCGCCGGTGTCGCGGAGCTGGTCGAATGCGATCCAGGCGCGCGCGTACGTCTCCTGCACGTCATCCTCCGCTTCCTCCCGATCGCCCCGGCGTGACGCCAGGGCGACGAGACGATCGAGATGGGGCAGCGTCGTGGACTGAAAGCATGCGCGCCTCGCTTCTCCCTTCACGTGTCCTCCGGGGGGCTGGAGGATCGATGTGCGAACTGGCCAACTGGGCAATCAGGAATCCGGATGAGACCAATCAGCGAACTTCGTTGCCGCCCTCCGCATGCTGTGGACGCGCTCCAGCCCCCGTCAGCGCGAGCTCGACGCTGACCTCGACTTTCGGCGCGACCGACACGCCGAGATACGAAGGCACCTTGATGTCGAAGTCCCGCATGTCGAGCTGGAACGAGCCACGTACCATGGTGACGCCGCCCGCGCCCAGCTCGGCGCGGTAGTGCACCTTCACCGTCCGCGATTGCCCATGCAACGTCAGCCCGCCTTCCGCCGTGCGCTCCACGGGTTCGCGCTCCCTGGGGAACGTCAGCTGGGAGCGCGATATCCGCAGAGTCGCGGCCGGGTATTTGTCTGCCTCCAGCATCTGGTGCAGGTGCACGTCCCGCAGGCTGATGCCGGTCTCGATCGGTGCGAGCGGCACCTTGAACGTCAGTGCGGAATCGTCCTCCTCGAGCGAGACCTCGGAGCCTTTGCCCTCGATGCGGAGTCCTGCGGGACCGCGCGCGAGGACGGTGACGGAGTTGTTCCCCTTGGTGGAGGAGAGAGCGATTGCTCCTTCCGTCAGCACTGCGAGGACGAGGAAGAATCCGGTGAGCATGTTGCGCGTGTTCATGGCGTGCCCTCGGCGGTGGCGGGATTGGACGGTTCACTGGTCGCCGTGCTGGATTGCGCGGCGTACGCACAGAGGATGAAGCGAGGTAACGCGACTATTCCCGCGGTTGACCGGTCCGCGGAATAGTTCTAGTCGTTCGGTTCATCCTGAGGGTGCGCCGCGCATTCCAGCGCGCAGGGAGGCCGGAGTGAGCGTGTACAAAGGCAAGTGTTTCTGTGGTGCCGTCGAGATCAGCGTCGAGGGCGACCCCGTGGGAGCGGGCTACTGCCACTGCGCGTCGTGCAGAAGCTGGTCGGCCGGCCCCGTCAACGCCTTCACTCTCTGGAAGCCCGACGCAGTGAAAGTCACCAAGGGCCAAGACGCCGTCGGGGTGTTCCACAAGACCGGGCGCAGTTACCGGAAGTGGTGCAGGGTCTGTGGCGGGCATCTCCTGACGGACCATCCGGAGTGGAGCCTGGTCGACGTCTACGCTGCGACCATCCCCGACTTTCCCTTCAAAGCTGGCGTCCACGTGAACTACGCACAGGGCGTCCTCAAGATGAAGGATGGCCTGCCCAAGCTGAAAGACTTCCCTCGGGAGCTCGGGGGCACAGGTGAAGCAGTACCCGAGTAGTCGCGCAGAGGCCGTCAGGGAATGTCGAGGACGACGTTGCCGATGACCGCCCCTCGCTCGACCGCCTCGTGCGCGTCGGCGATGGCGTCGAGCGGGAACCGCTGCGCAACGGCATGGACGATGCGTCCTTGCGCGAGCAACGTGCTCATCTCGTCGAGGACGGCCGCGCGATCGGCTGCGGAGATGTCGTAGATCAGGAACAGCCGCAGCGTCGCGCTATTCACCATCAGCCACTGGCTGGGAATCCGTGCGGTCGCAAGATAGCCGGCAGCAGTTTCGCGTTGGCGGCGAGATCGACTTCGATGACGGCGTCGACTCCGCGCCCATCCGTCAGCTCCCTGATCCGCGCACCCACGTCCTCGGTGCGGTAGTTGATCACGGAATCGGCACCCGCCGCGCGTGCATGGGACGCCTTGGCGTCGCCGCTGACGGTGGCGAGGACGCGCGCGCCGCGCATCCTGGCGAACTGGATCGCGTAGTGGCCGACGGCCCCGGCGCCGCCGCTGACCAGCACGACGCTTTCGCGCTGCACTTGCGCGAGCCGAACGGCCTGCAAGGCGGTCAATGCCGGAATACCGAGGCAGGCACCCGCTGCGTAGTCCGTGTCTTCCGGCAGTGCGACGGCCTGCGCGCCGGGCAGCGCGATGTATTGCGCCGCCGTGCCGAACGCACGCTTCCATTGGCCGTTCCAGATCCAGACGCGCTCGCCGATGCGGCTCGCGGCGACTCCTGGTCCCACGGCGTCGATGTCGCCCGCGCCATCGCTGTGCGGGATTACGAGCGGCGCTGCGAGCTTCCGGCCGCTACCGCCGCGGCGGGACTTCCAGTCCGAGGGATTGACGCCCGACGTGCGCAAACGGACGCGGACTTCGCCAGGCCCCGGCTCCGGTGTCGGCTGCTCACCGACTCTCAGGACCTCCCGGGCCGCTCCTTGATCCGCATAAGACGCTGCGCGCATGATCGCCTCACTCCGCCATCCGATGACGGTGCCGGCAATCGGGATTCGATCATCGGAGAGACTATCGTCGGTCCGACTCTGCCTCGCGGCCTGTTGGCGATCCGTCCACTCGTCCGCACGTTTGCCAGGGAGGGGGGATCCACACGTGCTCGCCGCACGTCGTCTGGAGTTGCTTCGTTCGAATCGATTGCCGAGTCTCGATGGGCTGCGCGCCCTCGCAGCCTTGATGGTGGTCGTCGGTCACGCGGGAAAGGTCCTGCAAGTGGGACGGCACTTGCCCTTCGGGTCCGGTGTGATCGACGTCTGGGGCCCGGTGGGCGTCACCGTGTTCTTCGTCTTGAGCGGATTTCTCATCACGCGTCTGCTCGTGCAGGACCGCCGCGAAAGCGCGACGATCCACCTCCGCGCCTTCTATGTTCGACGCGCTTTCCGCATCCTGCCTGCCTACTGGGTCTACATGGCCGCAATTGCGGTCATGGCACGCGGGCACTTGGTGCTCGCGTCGCCGTCGGGCTTCACGTGCTCCCTCACGTTCACGACCGACTACCTGAACCCGCACTCGTGGGTGATGAATCACTCGTGGTCGCTGAGCGTCGAGGAGCAGTTCTACCTGGTGTGGCCGATCCTGCTGATGGCGGCCGGCGAAAAGCGTGCGCGCCTCGTGGCGCAGTGGCTCATCGTCATCGCGCCTCTTCTGCGAGTCTTCACCTTCTACGCGACGCCAGGGCTCCGCCCGAGCATCACCGCGATGTTTCACCTGCGTGCCGATGCGCTCATGATCGGAAGCTGGGCGGCGCTCGAGAGTCTGCGGCCCGATTCGCGGGTTCTCGCGTTCTTGCGGCGACCCGGTGTCGCCTTGGGCGGCGCGCTCTATTGCCTTCTCCTGGCGGCGGTGGTGCGCCGACTCCAGCTCGTCCAGGTGGCATTCGGCTACACCATTGAGGCTGGCGCCGCGTGCTCGGTGCTCCTCTGGGCGGTAGAAAATCCACGCACGCTCGCGGGCAGGGTGCTCAACTGGGCGCCCCTTGTTCGCCTGGGCGTCGTGTCTTACAGCCTCTATCTGTGGCAGCAGCTCTGGCTCTCACACGAGGTGGTGACTGCCGCTTGGATGGTGCCGCTGCTCATCTGCGGCGCAGTGCTCTGCGCGGAGCTCTCGTACCGGTTCGTGGAGTTGCCCATGCTGCGGTTTCGGCAGAGCTGCGAACCGGGCGTGCCGGTCACGGCTCCGTGAGGCGGTGTCGAGCGAGACTCGTCAGCATCAGGCGAGCCCGATGTGCGCGTGCGCGGACGATTGCTGGCGAGGTGCGCAGGACGAATGCCGCCTCTTCGGACGAAAGCTCCTCCACGTCGCGCAGCACGTAGCAGGCGCGGTCCACCGCGTCTACCCGACCGAGTGCTTCACGAATCCGGTCCGCGAGCGACTCCGTTGTCCGTGAATTCCACTCGACCGGAGTGGCGTGCAGCCGCGCCAACGAGACCTCCACGGCCGCGCGATAAAGCGAGCTGCGGAAAGGCACACCGTCCGGAAACGACTTCGCGGAGAAGATCGTGTGCCGGAACGTCTCTTCCGCTGCTTCCGCCGCGTTGGAGACCAGCATGTTCCGCGCAACGCGATAGACGGCCTTCCAGTGTCGGAGAGCCAGCTCGACGAGCGCCACTCCTTCGCCCCTGCGCGCACGCTCCGCGACGATTTCGTCGGAACTGCGGCGGAGCACCGCGCCCGGCAAGGGCGCGGCATCCGACATGCGGAGGACCTGCTCGCTCATTGCACGCTCGCGAGGAAGTGGCGGTCGATGCGGTAGCCGACGACGGGCGCGGCGGTCATTGCCATCAAGACGAACGTCAACGTGCTCTTCATCTCGCTTTCTCCCTTTCGTTTCCTGGGGGCACTGCTTTCGAAAGCGCCCGTGTGCATGCGGCGCGCCAAGGTGTTGCGCGAGGAGAGCTCGGCCGGTGCTTGACCGCGAGCCCGACAGGTTGTCGCCGGATCCGCCACCGACGGCACGCGTGACGAGCGACGAGCATCGGCACGCGACTTGCTCATCACGGCGGCATGAAGCGCATCCGTCTGATTGTCACGCTCCTGGTCGCTTTCGCCGGATCGGCACTTGGCGAAGAGCCGGACCAGGTTCTCGTCACCTACGAAGCGGCATTGGGGGAACGACGGATCTCCGGCGCGTCGCACTCATTGCATTGGAGCGCGAACCAACTCGCCGCCGATCGCGCGCAGGTACACCTGCGCGTGCCGACTGCTTCCTTCGAATCCGGCCACGCGGGGTTCGACTCGCTCCTGCGCTCTGCCTTGCAATCCGACCGCTATCCCTTCATCGAGGTGGAGGGCGAGGTGCGCGGCGATTGGTTCGAAGGAACGCTCACCATGCACGGCGTTTCCCGGCTGCTCGCCGTCCCCATCGCGATCGCGCGGGCCGGAACGCAGTTCGTCGCGCGTACCTCGTTCGCCATCGATCTCGATCAATTCAGAATTGCGGTCCCGTCGGTCGGGAACCACATCACGGTCGACTTCGTCGCGCGACTCTCGGCCAACCCGCGCGCCGTGATTGCGGGCGGCGCGCTCAGCTCGAACTGAGACCGTACTTCTTCAGCCGGTCCACGAACGAGCTGCGGCTGATCCGGAGCCGCCGCGCAGCCTCCGACTGATTTCCGCCGGTCGCGGCCAGGGCCTGCTCGATCTGCTCGCGCTCGAAAGCGTCGAGCCGCTCCCAGAGAGCCATCTCCTCATTTGACCGGTTCGCCTGAGCGCCAGCCGCCGGGGTGGGGGGCATCGTGCTCAGCGTCTGCGGCCCGATCTCCCCTCCGGAGCTGAGCGCGACGAGCCGCGCCACGGTGTTCTCGAGCTGGCGCACGTTGCCCGGCCACTCCGCCATGCGCAGGACCTCGAGGAGCGCGGGCGAAAGGCGCGCGCCCTCCACCCCGAATCGCTCGGCATAACGTCGTGCGAACTCCATCGCCAGGGCGGGAATGTCCTCGCGATGCTCGTGCAGCGGCGGCACCCGGAGCTCCACCACGGCCAGCCGGTAGTAGAGATCCTCCCGGAAGCGGCCGTCGCGCGCATCGGCCGCCAGATCGCGATTCGTGCAGGCGATGACGCGCACGTCGACGTGCTCGATGCGCCCCGCGCCGACGGGCTGGATCTCTCCTTCCTGCAGCGCGCGAAGAAGCTTGGCCTGGACCGGCGGCGGCAGCTCGCCGACCTCGTCGAGGACCAGCGTTCCCCCGTCGGCCTCCGCAAAGAAGCCGCGGCGCGCTTGCGTCGCGCCGGTGAAGGCCCCGCGCGTATGTCCGAAGAGCTCGGCCTCGGCCAGCTCGCCCGGAATGGCCGCGCAGTTGAAGCGCACCAGCGGTCCTTTCGCGCGCTTGCTCTCCCCGTGGATGAGCGCGGCCACCAGCTCCTTGCCCGTCCCGGTCTCTCCGCGCACCAGCACGGTGATGTCGCGCGGCGCCACGCGCGTGACCGCGTCGATCAAGCGGCGCATCGCCGCGGAGTCGCCGACGATGCTGCGGCCGATGGCCTTCTCCGCCGTCAGCCTGCGGTTCTGGACGCGCAGCGCGCGAGCTTCCAGGGCTCGCTCGATGACCAGCCCCATCTCCTCGATGTCGAACGGCTTGGTGACGTACTCGTAGGCGCCCGTCTTCATCGCGCGCACCGCGATCCGCTCCGAGCCGTGGGCGGTGAGAAGGATCACGGGCAGCGACTCGTCGCGCTCGTGGATGGCCTGCAGGAGCTGCACGCCATCCATCTCCGGCATGGCGTAATCGGTCACCACCGCATCCACGCCCTCGAGCTGCGCCAGCGCCTCCTGCGCCGAGCGCGCCAGGACCGCCTCGTGCCGGCGCTGCTTCGTCAGCGCCTTCAGGGCGAACAGCATCCCCGGCTCGTCGTCAACCAGGAGAAGGCGCGCCAATGCTCCTCCTCTCCTGCTGCAGCGGGAGCGTCCCGACCACGGTGGTGCCGCGTCCCTCCTCGCTCTGGTAGTCGAGCGAACCTCCATGCTGCGTGAAGGCGGCCCGTGCCATCGCCACGCCGAGGCCGGTGCCCTGCTCGCGGGTCGTGAAGAAAGGAGTACCGAGGCGCTCGAGCACTTCGGGCGGCATGCCGCGGCCGGAGTCGCGCACCTCGACCTGCGCCAGCCCGTCACGTTGCACGATCCTGACTTCCACCTTGCCGCCCTTCGCCGTCGCGTCGAGCGCGTTGGCGACGAGGTTGAAGAGCGCCTCGCGGAGCCGGCGCGGATCCGCTTCCACCTGGGCCTCGCCGGCGCGGCGAAGCGCCACGCCCGCGGAGCTGGCCTGCGCACCGAGAATTCCCAGGACTTCGTCGGCAAGCGCGCCGAGCGAGAACCGCTGGCGCCTCAGCTTTTCGAGCGGCCGGGAGAAGGAGAGATACTCCTGGAGGATGCCGTTCATCCGCTCCACTTCGTTCTCGGCGACCTCCAGCCGCTCGCGCGACTCCTCGTCGCAGGCATCGCGCTTCGCGAGCTGCACGAGCGCCTTGATGGCGCCGAGCGGGTTCTTCAGCTCGTGGGAGAGCTGCGCGCTCAGGTGCTCCAGCTCCCTTGCGCGGGCCAGCGCCTCTTCCGCCATCTGCTCGCGGGCGCGGTCGACGCGGCAGTGGCTCTCGTTGAGCGCCTGGGTCATGGCGATCAAGTAAGAGATCTGGAAGAAGGCAACGGAGAAGAGCGCCAGCCCGGCGAGATACGAGAAGTACGGCTCGACAACGCTGGGACCGAACCACCCCGTGGGCAGAAGGATGAGCGACGCCGCTCCGACGACGACGACGCGCATTGCCAACTTCGTTTCGCGCGTCCAGCCGTAAGCGAGAAGCATGCTGGAGAGCGGTCCGAGGGTGGTGATGAGAAGCGGGCTGCGCAATCCGCCGCTCAGGCCGACCATCACGAACTGCGAGGCGAGGCCCACGAGCCAGGCGGTCGTGCTCGGGCCCGTACAGGCGACCGGAGACCCCTGCGCCGCGCGGACCGGGATGACGAGGTGTTTGAAGACGAGGTTCCGCACCAGGTTGCTGAAAAGCAGGACCGCGATGGCCGCGGTCCGCCACTCCGGATACCCGGCCCGCCAGAGCAGGGTCACGAAGAGGAGCGAAACGATGGCGTGAACCACCCACTTCGTCCTCCAATACCAGCCGGACGGGAAGTCGGTCGGGGCGACACCCGCTGTGCTCAGGGGCATCTCCGCTGGACTCGCAAGACCCGGGCCGCCGCTTTGAACCTGCTCACTCATGGGCCCCAGTATGCTCCGGGGCAGGGGCTCTTGCATTCATTGTCGAAACGGCGGTCTGGAGTTGTATGCCGATCCGGCAACGCCGGGTCCCCGCCGCAGGAAACCGGGCTTCGGCACGCCGCGTGAAAGGGCCGCCGCGGCATGCAAGGACGCAGCTTCGGCATCGCGGTCGCGGTCACGCTCTTCTGGTCACTTCCCTCGCCGGCGCTCCAGCCGCTCGACGTGTTCGTCGCCTCCGCACGCGAGCGCAACCCGGACGCGCTGGAGGCGAAAGCGGGCCTTTCGCAGCAGAACGCGCAGTCCGACGTGGTGCTGGGACGCGTCCTGCCGGGAATTTCGGCGCGAGGCGCCTACACCCGGAACCAGTACGGCACGACCGTCGATCTGGGCAGCGGGCCGGTCACGGTGGTGCCCGACCATCAGTGGGACGGCTCCGCCACCGTGACCGTCCCGTTGATCGACGCCGCCGGTTGGGCGCGCGTCGCGGCGGCGAAGACCACGGCCGACGCAGCCGGATTCCAGCTCGCATCGGCGAGGCTGCAAGTCGAGGCGCAGGTCGCACAGAACTATTACCAGCTGATCGCGGACTTCGCGCTCGTCGCCGTTTCCGGGACCGCGCTGGAGGTCTCGAAGGAAAGCCTGCGGCTCGCCCAGAACAGGCTCGCCGCCGGGGTCGCTCCGGCGCTGGAGGTCGATCGCGCGCGCGCCGATGTGGAGCAGCAGACGCAGCAACTGGCCGCCGCGTTGCTGCAACTCTCGCTGGCGGCGCGCGCGCTCGAATCCAACTCCGGCGTGTTCCCGGACTTGTCCGTCCCGGCGCCGCTCGCGGACGATCTGCACAACGAACCCGCGCTCGCCTCGTTCGAAGGCGAGTTGAACCGGTTGCCGGCGGTGGTGGCGGCGAGCGGCAGCACGCGCGCGGCGGAACAGGACGCCGGGGCGCAGCGGTTCGCCCTGCTGCCTTCGGTCGCGGGGACGTTCAGCGAGCGCGGGACCACCGCTCCTGGCTTCACCGGCCACGACTGGACCTGGCAGGCGGCGATCAATTTCGCCTGGTCGTTCGATCTCACCAGCATCGCCAGCATCCGCAGCCAGGACGCGGGCGCCGACGTCGCCCGTGCCCGCGAGCTGCGGGTGAGGCTCGCCGCGCGCGACGCCATCCACCGGCAGTGGGAGACCGTGGCAGCGTCCATCGCCCGCAGCCGATCCGCGCGGGCCGGCCGGGTTGCCGCGGCGCATGCGGCGCAGCAGGCCCACGACCGCTACCAGGTCGGGACCATCACGCAGCTCGATCTGTTGCAGGCGCAGCGCGACGCCTTTGCCGCTGAAGTCGCGCGCATCCAGGCGGATGCCGATCTGGTCAATGCCCGGGCGCAGCTCCGCCTCGCCGCGGGAAAGAGTCTTCTCGAGAGGAACGAGGGAGTCCAATGAAGAAAGCATTCACGTTGCTGCTCGCCGTTGTCGGTTGCGCAAAGGTCGCCGCTGCTCCGTCGACGGAGCGGCCGGCGGCGCTCGTCTCGGTCGCCGCCGCCGAAGCGCGCGACGTGCCCGTCTACCTGGAGGAGATCGGCAAATCGGTCGCGCGCGAGACGGTCTCCATCCAGCCGCAGGTGTCCGGCCCGGTCACGCAGATCCATTTCGCCGACGGCGCGACGGTGAAGAAGGGCGCAATGCTCTTCACCATCGACCCCCGCCCTTTCCGTGCGCAGCTCGATTCCGCGCGGGCAACCCTCGAGCAGGCGCGCGCCAATCTGGACCTGGCGGAGATCGAGTTCGCCCGCGTCGAGCAGCTGATCCGGACCCAGGCGATCTCCCAGCAGGACTACGACGCGAGACGCAGCGCGGTCGCGGTAGCCCGGGCGCAGGTCGGGCTCGCCGAGGCGGCGGTCACCACCGCGAAGTTGAACCTCGAGCACTGCTTCATCCGCTCTCCCCTCGACGGGCGCGTGGGGCAACGGCAGGTGGACGTCGGCAACCTGGTCGGGCCGACGACGGCGCTGCTGATCGTCGAGCGGCTCGATCCCATCTACGCCGACTTCACCATCCCCGAGAACGCGCTGACTTCGGTGCAACGGAGCATGGCCTCGGAGGCTGCCACCGTCGAGGCGCGGCTGCCCGATGAGCCCGACGGCGCGCGGGTGGGCAAGCTGACCTTCCTCGACAACGCCGTCCAGGATGGAAGCGGAACGGTGAAGCTGCGGGCCACGCTGGCCAATGCCGATCGGCATTTCTGGCCGGGTCAGTTCGTCAAAGTGCGCCTGGTGCTGCAGACGAAGAAGGACGCCGTGGTGGTGCCGGCCACCGCGCCGCAGACTTCGGCCAAGGGCCAGTTCGTCTACGTCCTCAAGGGCGACTCGACGGCGGAGATGCGGCCCGTGAAAGTGGGACAGCGGCAAGGCGAACTCGTCGCCGTCATCGAAGGCCTGACGCCTGGCGAGCGCGTGATCACCGCCGGACAGCTCGCGGTCACGCCCGGCGGGAAGGTGCGCGTCGAGGAAGCGCAGGCGTCGAACGACCGGAGCAAGCCATGACCATCTCCGAGCCATTCATCCGCCGTCCGGTGATGACGGCCGTGCTCACGCTCGCCGCAATTCTCGCGGGCGTGGCCTGCTACTTCCAGTTGCCGGTGAATGACCTGCCCGCGGTCGACTACCCGGTCATCCAGGTCGACGCCGACTACCCGGGGGCCAGTCCCGAGACGATGGCGGCCAACGTCGCCACGCCGCTCGAGCGGCAGTTCATGCAGATCAACGGGCTCTCACTGGTCACCAGCTCGAGCAGTCAGGGCCACACGACGCTGACGCTGCAGTTCGACCTGGACAAGACACTCGACGGCGCGGCGACGGACGTGCAGGCGGCGATCAACCAGGCCGCCGGCGCGCTCCCGGTCGATCTGCCCTCGCCACCGACGTTTTCCAAGACCAACCCGAACGATCAGCCGCTCCAGTACATCGCCGTGACCAGCGATTCGGTCACTCCGGGGCAGCTCTATGACTACGCCAGCACCCAGGTGGGCCAGCGGCTCAGCATCCTCCCGGGAGTGAGTCGCGTGCAGATCTTCGGGAGCAAGGCCGCGGTGCGCATCAAGGGCGATCCCTCGGCAATGGCGGCGCGCGGAATCTCCGTCGACGATCTGGCGAGCGCGATCAAGGGGGGCACGAGCACCGTCGGCGCCGGCCAGTTCGACGCTCCGTCCGGCACGCTGTTGCTCTCGCCCCATGGCCAGCTGGAGAGGGCCGAGTCCTACGACGACCTGATCGTCGGCACGCGCAATGGCGCTCCCGTGCACTTGCGCGACGTGGCGAAATCGAGCGACTCGGTCCAGGACGAGCGGGTCCGGATCGCGTTCTGGGTCAAGGGCCATCCGGTGCCCGGCAGCGCGGTGGTGGTGGCGTTGCTCCGCCAGGCCGGTGCGAACGCGGTGGCCGTGGCGAAGAGCGTCCGCGACGTGCTGCCGTCGATCAACCAGGAACTGCCCGGGTCTGTGCGCGTCGATCTGATCTATGACCGGTCGGCCAGCATCGTGAACAGTGTCAAGGACGTGCGCGACACGCTGGTGATCGCGTTCGTGCTGGTGGTGCTCGTCATCTTCCTTTTCCTTGGCCGCACGACCGACACGCTGATCCCCGCGGTGGCCATGCCGCTCTCGCTGTTGCTGACGTTCGTGGCGATGCGGCTGCTCGGCTACAGCCTGGACAACCTCTCGCTGATGGCGCTCACGCTCGCCATCGGCTTCCTCGTCGACGATGCCATCGTCTTCCTGGAGAACACCGTGCGGCGCATGGAGCACGGCGAGAACGCGCTGCAGGCAAGCCTCGCCAGCGCGAAGGAAATCAGCTTCACCATCCTCTCGATGACCCTCTCGCTCGCCGCCGTGTTCATTCCCCTGGTCTTCATGCCGGGGCTGATCGGGCGCATCTTCCGCGAGTTCGCCATCACCATCGTGGTGGCGATCTTCGCCTCGGGCATCGTCTCGCTGACGCTCACGCCTTTGATGACGGCGCGGATGCTCAAGGAGCGCGACGGACAGAAGACGTGGATGGAGCGCATCTCATCCGCCATCGAGCGGCGGGTTCTCGGTCTCTACGGCCGATCCCTGACCTGGTTCTTGCGGCGGCGTTGGGTCTCCGCGGCCATCTGGGCCGTGTGCCTCGCCGGCACCATCGGTCTGTTCATCGTCGTTCCCAAGGCGTTCTTGCCGGTGGGAGACAGCGGCGTCGTGAACGGAGTCTTCATCGCGCAGGAGGGGTCCTCTCCGCAGCAGATGCACGCGCTCCAGGATCGCGTCAATCAGGCGTTGTACGCGGATCCGAGCCTGCTGATGGCGGTCGACGCCACCGGGTTCACCGGCCTCCTCCCTTCCAACATGGGAATCATCTACGCCTTCCTCAAGCCGGGGGAGCAACGGCCACCCATCGACGCCATGGCGGGCGAGATGATGGGCCGCCTCGGTGCCATCCCCGGCGTCTTTCCCTTGTTGCGCCCGTTCCCCGTGCTGCAGATCAGCACCGGCGCTACCAACCAGAACCAGGGTCAGTACGCATTCGCGATCTCCGGCACCGATGCCGGGCAGGTCTATCAGGCCTCCGACGCCCTGATGGGCAAGCTGCGCGCGTTTCCGGGGTTCGCCAGCCTCTCGTCCGACGCCTTCCGTCGCACGCCCCGCCTGGAGATCGACGTGCTGCGCGAGCAGGCCAAGGCGTACGGCGTCTCTGAGGCGCGCATCCTGGCGCTGCTGCGCAACGCCTACTCGCAGAGCTACCTCTACCTGATCAAGCAGCCCACCGATCAGTACCAGGTCATCCTCGAGGTCCAGGACACCGAACGCGCCAGCGCCGACGATCTCGGGCTCCTCTACATCAAGTCAGATGACGGCAAGAGGATGGTTCCGCTGCGCTCGCTGGTGCACTGGCGCACCACTCTCGGCCCGCAGGCGGTGAACCATCTGAACCAGTTCACCAGCGTCACGACCTTCTTCAACCTCAAACCGGGAGTGGCGGTGGGCGATGCCACATCCTTCATCGAAAAGGCGGCCGCGGAGGTGGTGCCGGGCACCCTGCGCGCCGGCCTGCAAGGCGAAGCGTTGACCTTCCGGGACACGGTGCGCGACCTCACCATCCTCATGCTGGTGGCCGTGTTCGTCATGTACGTGGTGCTCGCGGTGCTGTACGAGAGCTATCTGCACCCGCTCACGGTGCTCTCCAGCCTGCCCGTGGCGCTCGCCGGCGGCCTGCTCACCCTCTGGCTCTTCCGCGAGCAGGCCACGCTCTACGCGTACGTCGGCATGTTCATGCTGATGGGCATCGTGAAGAAGAACGGCATCATGATCGTGGACTTCGCGCTGCAACGGATCGGGCGAGGGGCGACGGCAGAGGATGCGATTCACGAGGCGAGCCTGGATCGGTTCCGGCCGATCATCATGACCACGGTGGCCGCGGTTATCGGCGCGTTGCCCATCGCGCTCGGCTACGGAGCCGACGGCGCTTCGCGGCGCGCACTCGGCCTCGTAGTGGTCGGCGGGCTGGTGGTGTCGCAGTTCATCACCCTCTACGTGACTCCAGTCATCTATCTGTACCTGGAGGAGCTCCAGGAGAAGGTGCTCGACCGCGTGCGCTTCTTCCGGCGCCATCCGGTGACCCTCGAGCCCGCGCCCTGACCGCGGCCTTTACCGCAAGAGGAGGTAGGCCGCTGCGGCCAGCACCGCGGCAAGCGGCAACGTGGTCACCCAGGCGAGGACGATGGCGGAGATGGTGTGCAGCCGCGCCGTGCCTCGAGCAAGGCCCGCGCCGGCGAGGGCGCCGACCGTGACGTGCGTGGCCGATACGGGAAGGGCGGCGATCGACGCGGCGATGACGAGGGCCGCGGTGACGACGGAAGCGGCCAGTCCCTCCTCCAGATCCAATTCCGCGATGCGATCCGACATGGTGTGCGCTACCCGGCGCGAGAAGAGGATTCCGCCGATGACCATCGCAAAGGCAACGGCGGTCATCGAAGGCGCGACGGCGAGCACGGCGCCCGTGACGAGCAGCCCGACGATCTTCGGCGTGTCGTTCAGCGCTCGCGCGAGGCAGACGGCGCCCGAGGTCAAATAGAACAGGCCTGCGATGAGTGGACGGGCGGGCAGCGTCAGGATGCGGCCAGCGAATCGGGTTTCGCAGCGCGACACCTCGTCCAGCGTGAGAGCGCGTCCACTGGCGAGGGCCAGTCTACCGTCCCGGAGGACCACCGGCTGGTCGACCGATTCGACGCAGAGGCAAAGCTGCTTCTCGACGCCGACCGCAGCCAGCAGACGGCGCACCGCCGGATACACCACCAGCGTCGCGGCGCAGGAGAGCACCGGGGAGAGAAGGAGCGGCACGACGAACTTCGCCACCAACGCGCTCCAGACCAGTTGCCTCGCGCCCACCTTGACCAGGCCGGCGCCGACGAGCGCGCCGAGGAGCGCATGGGTCGTCGAGACGGGGATTCCCAGCCTGGTCGCGGCCAGCACCGTGGCGGCCGCTCCGAGGGCAATCGCAAGAAGGTACCCGCCGGTCACGTCAGCCCCCGCCGGCAGCAGACCGCCGCCGCCGAATGCCTTGACCAGACGCTGATCGAATTGCACCGCCACGACGAGGGCTGCCAGCGAGCCGATCAGCGCGGCCAGGTTGGCGAAGCGCAACGCCGGGCGCGCCTCGGCCATCCTGCTTCCGATCAGCGCTCCGACGCCCTTGGCGTTGTCGTTCGCGCCGTTCGCCAGCGCGACGAGAAGAACCGCGAGGACCAGGACCCAGGCCATGGCGCCGCTCCCTCCTGACGTAATACACGACCGCGCCGATGTGCTGCGATGGCGGCCCTTGCTCCGGCTTCACGGACCGCGTCAGCAATGATACTGGTGCTGTCTTCCGCGGGGGAACGATGAGCATCCGCGAGCAGATCCGGCAGGCGCTTTCGCTCTCGGCCTCCGACGCGCGTCAGCTGCACGCCCGGCACGTGAATCCCACGTTCATCGAGGCGCTCGAGCTGTTTGGGTTCGGGCGGGACTTCGTCAAGGCCGAGGGCCTGTCGCTGTGGGACCACGAAGGCCACGAGGTGCTCGACTTTCTCGCCGGGTACGGGGCGGTGTCGCTCGGGCACAATCACCCCGACGTGCGCGCCGCGATCGAAGAGGTGCTGCAGGCGCGGGCGCCACATTTCCTGCTCGTGTCGCCGCAGCGGCTTGCGGCGGCGCTGGCGAAGCGCCTGGCCGTCGTCGCGCCGGGCGATCTCGATCTTTGCACCTTCGGCTCCAGCGGCTCCGAGGCCGTCGAGAGCGCCCTCAAGCTGGCCCGTGCGGCGACGCGCCGGCCGCGCTTCGTCTCCGCGGACCGCAGCTACCACGGGACGACCCTCGGTGCTCTCGCCGTGACGGGGAGCGTCCGCCACCGCGCGCCCTTCGAGCCGCTCCTCGACGGTTGCGTCCGCGTGCCCTTCGGCGATCCCTTCGCGCTCGAGCGGGAGCTGAAGCGCCGCGACGTCGCCGCGGTCGTGCTCGAGCCGATGCAGGGCGAAGGCGGTATGCGTCCTGCGCCGCACGGATACCTCGCCGAGGCCGCGCGGCTCTGCCGGCGTTACGGTTCACTCCTTGTCCTCGACGAAATCCAGACCGGGCTCGGTCGTTGCGGGTATCTCTTCCTCTGCGAGGAGCAGAACGTCGAACCGGACGTGCTCCTCCTGGCAAAGGGACTCTCCGGCGGGCTGGCGCCCATCTCGGTGATGATCACGCGAGGGCGCCTCTGGGAGCGCGCCTACGGGACGCTGCAGAGATACGACCTGCACTGCACCACCTTCGGCGGCGGGCCGGTCGCGTGCGCGGCCGGCCTTGCCACCCTCGAGGTGATCGAGCGCGACCGACTGGTCCATGCCGCGGCTGCGGCGGGTGAGTACCTGCGCGAGCGGCTCCGCGCAGCCACCGCCGGACATCCGCTCGTGCGCGAGGTGCGCGGCCGTGGATTGCTTTGGGGCATCGAGCTCGACGCTCCCGGAGGCGGGATGGGAGCGGATCTGGCGGGGCAGTGGGTCGTCATCGGCCTGCTCGAGCGCGGGATGCTGACGCAGGTGTGCGCCGACGCGACCGGTGTCGTGCGCGTCCAGCCGCCGCTCACGGTGACGCGCGAGGCGATCGACCGGTTCGCCGAGGCGCTGCGCGCCACGCTCGCCGATCATGCTGCAGGTCGCTGGAGCACTGTGGCCGCCGCGGCCTCGCGGGCGGTGAAAACCAGTCTCGCGCGGGCCTTCGCCTGAGGGAAACAATCATGGCTCGACTGCCCGTCGTTTCGAGCCTCGCCGCCTCCGCCCGCTACGGCTGGCGCGGAGCACGGCTGCTGACTGGCTTTCTCCGGGCGCGGCCGATCCACTGCATCGTCCAGGTCTCGAACCGCTGCAATCTCACCTGCGGCTTCTGTTCCTTCTGGGAGCGTCCTGCGCATCCCCGGGACGAGATGACGGTGCCGGAATTCGAGGGTATCTCCGCGAAGCTGGCCGAGGCGGGCTCGATGGTCGTCTCGATCGAAGGGGGCGAGCCGCTCTTGCGCCCCGACATCGTCGACATCGTGCGGGCCTTCGCGCGCTACCATCACCCGATCCTCTTCACCAACGGCTGGCGCGTGACCGATTCGCTGGCGCGTGAGCTGTGGGACGCCGGGCTCACCGAGATCGGCGTCTCGATCGACTTCGCCGTCCCGGAGCGGCACGACGCGCATCGCGGGGCGCAGGGTACTTTCGCCGCCGCCGTGCGCGCGCTGCGGGCCTTGCGGGACACGGCCCCGCATGGCGCTCGCCAGGTCGCGGTGATGACGGTGCTCATGCACGACAACCTCGACCAGTTCGAGGACCTGCTCCGGCTGTCCGCGGAGCATGGAGTCATGCACCAGTGCACGCTGCTCTCGACCGCGGGCGACGGGCGCGCGGACGGCGGACACGCGCTTCCCAGTGGTGGCCTCGGCGCCCGCCTGCTCGACCTCAAGGCTCGTTACCCGCACTTCATCAGCTTCAGCGGATACCTGGAAGGCGTCGACGGATTCCTCGCCGGAGAGGTGCGCACGCCGTGCTGGGCGGGCGAGAGGTTCCTCAACATCGATCATCTCGGCGAGGTCTCGCCCTGCATCGAGAAGCTGCATCTGCGCGCCGGGAACATCCGGCGGGAACCCTGGTCGGTGATCGCGGCGCGGCTACGCAGCTTCGAGGAGCTGCGCACCTGCACCGACTGCTACACGTCGTGCCGCGGTTTCGTCGAGGAGATGAGCGGTCCGCCGCGCCTGCGCAGCTGGCGCGAGTTCTTCGGCGCCTTTGCCAATGTGGCGGCGCCCCGGTAGGTCCGATGCGAGCCGTCGCCCGTTGGCTGGCCCTGCCTCTTCTCATCGTCACGTCGGTGATCGGGGTGCTCCTGGCAATCTCCCTGCGCTTGCCGATCGTTCCCGTGCTCGCGGCCGGAGGCGTGCTCTACGCCGCGATCGTCCTCGCGCTCGAGCGCTGGCTTCCCTACGCTCCGGAATGGCAGCGGCCCAAGGGAGACGTGCCCACCGACATCGCGCACCTGGTCGTCACCGGAGGCCTGATCGAGTTCGCGACCGCTTTCGGTCTCGCGCCACCCGCTGCGAAGGCGATCTGGCCGTCGAGCTGGCCGCTGGTGGCGCAGATCGCGCTCGCGCTGATCGCCACGGAGCTCCTCGACTACTGGATCCATCGCCTGCTTCATGGCCCGCTCTGGCGGTTTCATGCCGTCCACCACAGTGCACCGAGGATGTATTGGGTCAATTCCTGGCGCCTCCATCCGGTGGAGGCGGTCCTGTACTGGTGCTGCACCGTCGCTCCGCTGCTCGTGCTGGGCGCGCCGGAGGTGCCGCTGGTCGTCGTCTGGGCGGCGACGACCGTCTTCCGCATGGTCCAGCATTCGAACGTCGACGTCCGGCTGGGACCGCTGAATTGGGTGCTCGCAGGGCCCGAGCTGCACCGCTGGCACCACTCGCGCGACCGGACCGAATCGGAGGCGAACTACGGGAATGCGCTGATCGTGTGGGACGTCGTCTTCGGCACGCGCCGCCTTCCTGACCGCGCGCCGCCGCTCGACGTCGGCCTCGCCGGAAAGCCGTACCCCTCGGCGTACGGCGCGCAGATTCTCGCTCCGTTTCGCGGGCTGCCCTAGGAGCAGGCGGGATTGCCGGCGAGAGGGAGCCCGGTGCCTCGGCGAACGTCAAGATGCGTTTCGGGAATCGCGCGGTCGGTGGCGAGCAGCGCTTCGAGGACGAGGCGGTGAACGTCGCGATCCGCTGGCAGCGCCCGGTGCTCGTTGGACTCGACGAACCACACGCGTTGCGGGTCGAGGGACGGCAATCCCTGAAGGCTGCGCACCGGCACCGCCGAATCGCCCGGCTCGTATGCGAAACGAAGGCGCGGATCGTCGGGCCGCGGCTCGCAAGGCGGGAACGTCGCGCGGCCGCGCTGGACGATGCAGCGCGTGGCCGTCGGCAGGTTGCGCGCGCCGATGACGAACGAATCGGGATGCGTGACCTGCGCGATCGTGCGTTGCAAGCGCGCTGCCGTTTCCAGTCGGCGCGCCAGATCGGTCACGCCGGGATCGAGCTGCAACCTCTGCCAGGTATCGGGATCGTAGAGGTCGATGTCGAGCGATGCGCCATCTGCGTCCACGAAGACGCGCTCTTCCCGGTGCGGAAGAGCGTCCCATACTGTCTGGAAACGGGCCACGGCAGATCCGGAAAAGCTCTTGCCGAGCGGCGCCGGTCGGACTCCCTCGGCGATGTACCAGAGCGCGCTGAACGCTCCCCGCTGCGGCGTGCCCACGTAGACGATGCGCCGCACCGGCGCGTTGCCCTGCGCGAGGAGCCAGCGGATGGCGAGCCCGCCCGTCGACATTCCGATCAGATCGAACCGCTCGTGGCCCGCGCCGCGCAGCCGCTCGAGCAACTCCGCGAGCTGCTCGCCAACCTCGGTGACGCCGCCTCGCCAGTCGTATTCGAAGACCTGCAGATCTTCGCCAAGCACGTATCCGCCCACGCCGGTGAGGAAGCGAAGCATGCCGCCGAAGACGTCGTAGTCGAGCAGACCTGGAATGACGGTGAAGCCTCGCAGCAACCCGGCGGCGTGGATTCCCGGATCGTCTCCGAGCGGCGGGCCAAAATAGAGCCGCCGCGCGCTTCCCCAGGCGAGCCGGCCGCATGGGTCCGCGAGGCGCGTTCCGAGAATGCTGGGCACGAGCACCACGGGGGTCCGCTCCGCAGTCAGCCGGGCGCGCCGGCGCAACAGGCGGATGCGCAGCGGAAGCCGGTGGATCCTTTCGTACAGCCGGTTGAGGAGCATGGATCAGGCCGCGTCGGCAGGCGCCGCGCCCATCTTTGCGCGCACGAGGTTCACGAACGTCTGTACCGAGAAGAGGCTGAGGATTTGTACCGGCCGCAGCCCCGGGTGGATGCGGGCTGCCGCTTCGGGCATCAGCTCGCGAAGCCGGGCGAGGCCTTGCTCGGAAACCACCCCGCCGGGAGCGAACTCCTCGTCGCTCATCTCTCCGCGCGCAGCGCGCTCCATCTCGCCGCGGGTGATCTGGATGTGGAACTCGTGCTCGAGCTTGAAGACGATGTCGAGGAAGTCGAGCGACTCCGCCCCGAGATCGGCCATCAGGATCGAGTCGAGCCGCACGTCCGATGGGGACCGCGCGAGCGCTTCGGCGACGATCTCACGGACCCGCTCAGGTACGCGCGTCGATTCGCTCATCCTTGTCCCCTTGCTCGTCGTGCCACTGCACGACCTGGCTGATGGGCTTGCGCGGCCGCGCCTGAGGCGCTTCCGCCGGCCAGCCCAACGCGACGGCGCCGACCATCCGCCAGGGCGGCACGATGCGGAGCAGCGATTGGACCTCGTCGCGCGCAACCATCGGTCCCGCCATCCAGCAGGCGCCGAGCCCCTCCGCGTGCGCCTGCAGCAGGAGCGCCATGGTTGCCGCGCTCGTCGAGCAGAGCTCTGCCTGCATGGCAGAGGCGGTGGGAAGCGTCGCCGGATCGCCTCCGCCGGAGTGGATCAGCTCGGCGAGCAGGTCGGGATACTCCCGGTACTGGGGCACGACGATGGCTGCCGCCGTCTCCAGCGGCTCGAAGAAGAAGTCGCCGTAGCTGCCGAATTCCTCGGCATGGTGCGATCGACGAATGATGTCCTTCATCGCCTCCGTCCTGCTGCGCACGGCATCGACCAGCGCGGCGCGGATTGGAGCTGCGGTCACGACTGCGAACCGCCAGGGTTGGCGGTTGGTGCTCGACGGCGCCGTGATCGCGGCCTCCAGAATCCGCTCCAGCAGCGCGCGATCGATCGATCGCGGAGCGAAGACGCGGACGCTGCGGCGGCCGCGCAACCATTCGAGGTTCGTGGGGCCATTCATTCGAGCTTGAACCCCCCGTCGACGTTCCAGACCTGGCCAGTCACGTAGCTTGCTTCATCGCTGCAGAGGAATGCGATCACGCGCGCCACTTCCTCGGCAGTGCCCGGCCTGCGCAAGAGGATACGCCGATTCACCTCGTCTCGCGCAAGGGCGAGCAGGTCCGCGGACATCGTGGTTTCGATGACGCCCGGCGCGACCACGTTGACGCGAATGCCCCGGGGAGCCAGCTCGACCGCGATCGAGCGCGCAAAGGCTTCGACCGCTCCCTTGGAACCGGCGTAGTTCGATTGCCCGCGGCCGGGGCGCTGGGCGGCAACGGACGAGACGAGCACGATCGCTCCCCGCCGGCGCGCGATCATGTGCCGTGAGGCCGCCCGGCAGGCGTGGACCGCGCCGAGGAAGTTCACGCGCATCACCTCGTCGAAGTCCGCGGGCTCGCTCGCGCCGAGCAGGGAGTCGCGCGTGACGCCCGCCGCGCAGACGAGCACGTCCGGCGGTCCCAGACCGGTGACCAGCTCCTCGCCAGTGCGCTGGACGTCGTTCCAAGCCGCCACATCGCCGCGGAGGAGCTGCGTGCTGACACCGAGCCGCGCAGCCTCTTCCGCCACCCGTGAGGCCGCGGCCTCGGAGCTTCGGAACCCGATGCCGACGGAGAGTCCGCGGCGTGCCAGCTCGAGGATCACGGCGCGGCCGATGCTGCCCGACGCTCCCGTGACCCACGCGACGCCCGCGTTCACGGGACCTCCACCCGGACGGCAGCGACCAGACCTGGCGCTCCCGCGCTGAGGAGCAGCGCGGACGTCTCTTCGGCGGGGGTTGGCACGGCGACCGGATGCAGAGCACCGGGTGCGGCATGTTCGAGTCCGGCGATGGACGGCAGCACGCCCCGGCGCAGGATCTCGGCCGCTGCGATCGCCTGGACCACGGGCGCGGCCGCGCCGAGACGGCCCAGCGACGCCGCGCTCGCCAGGAGTCGCGCCGATTCCGGCAACACGCCGGCGAGGGACTCGCGCTCGGCGAAATCCATCTCAGGTCGTGCCCAGGCCGCCCCGTCGACGATCCTTTCGCAATGAGAGACGAGCGCAGCGATTTCGGCGAGGCGCTGCGCTCGCGGTTCGCCGGAGGGAAGCGGGTCAGCGTCCACACCTGCTATGCAGGAGAGGAGCGGAAGTCCTTTCCCGGCGGCAGCTCGCACGAGGAGGACGGCCGCCGTGCCTTCGCTGGGCACCGCGCCCTCCGCCCGTTCATCGTAGGGCGGGCGCCAGTGGGTGAGGTCGGCGCGGGTGGCCACCCGGCGCTCGGTCAAGTCCGCCACCGACTGCGGATCGAGCAGCGAGTCATAGGCGACGACCAGCGCAGCGTCGACGGCGCCGGCCTCGAGAGCGCGCCCTGCGGCGCACAGCGCCTCGGCGCCGGCAATCGCTCCCGCAAAGGTGGCACCGTCGCCGCGGATCTGCAGGTCGATCGAGAGCAGGGCGTGCACGTTGTTGGAAAGCTGCTGCAGCATCCAGAACGGATGCATCTGCGCGAGCCCCCGATCCCAAAGGCCGGCGCCGTCGTCTCGCTGCCGCGCGAGAGCGCGGACCAGGTCGTCCCAGCGCGCGCGGAGCCCACCGGTGGCGGCGAACAAAGCGGTGCGCTCGAGTCGCGGATCGCCCGGCGCGAAACCGGCGCCCGCCATCGCCTCGCGTCCGACTTCCAGCGCTAGGAGCCCGACCCTGTCGAGGAACCGGTCGTTGCGGCAGGGCGCGGGCTGGTCCGGAATTGCGCACCGCAGCTGGCATGCTCCCGGGACCACATGCGGTGCGGGCTGGACGGCGTGCTCCCCGGCGAGCCACCGCGACACGACGCGCTCGATCGAGCCGCCGAGCGGCGTGCGCCAGGCGCGGCCCGCAATTGCTGCGATCATTTCCGCCCTCCAGGGTGTCCGAGCGCCAGGCAAACGTTCTGGCCACCGAAGCCGAACGAATTGGAGAGGGCGACGTCAATCGTTGCATGCCGCGGTTGCTCGCCGATCACTGGCAGCGGGCAGTCCGGATCGGGCTCGCGGTGATGCGCGGTGCCGGGAAGAAGATCCCGCTGGAAGGCAAGCAAGCACGAGGCCAGCTCGATCGCTCCGGACGCGGACATCAGATGCCCGACCGCGCCCTTGATCGAGCTGACGGGGATGCGTTCCGCCTGTGCACCGAACGCTCCGCGAATGGCGCGGGCCTCCGCGGGATCGTTCAGCGGCGTGCCGGTGCCGTGCGCGTTGACGTACCCGACTTCCGCCGGTGAAAGACCGGCGCGAGAGAGTGCCAGCTCCATGGCGCGGCGCGCGGCGGCGCCGTCGGGCCGCGGCGTGGTCGCGCGATACCCGTCTTGCGTGCTGCCCCAGCCCAGCACGCGAGCGAGGGCAGTGGCTCCGCGCGCCTCCGCACGGCGCTCGTCCTCGACGACGAACATGGCGGCGCCCTCACCGATGGCGAGGCCGTCGCGGCGGCGATCGAATGGGCGGCATGCGTCCGGCTCGTTGCGCGGCGAAGGCGCTCCAATGCGCGCCAGTCCGCCGATACCCAACGGATTGACCATGGAGTCCGTCCCGCCGCAAACCACGACGTCCGACTCGCCGCGCTCGACGAGAGCCGCGGCGTGCGCCACGGCCAGCCCGCCGGCGGCGCAGGCGCTCGCGTGGATCACGGCGAGACCGCGCAGCTCGAGCAATTGCCGGACGGAGCGGGCGGCGAGATCGACAGGCGAGCGGAACCGTACGAAGGGAAGCGAGGCCGCGGCCTGGGCTGTCCAGTCGATCGCACCCTCGCGCCAGATCGGCGCGAAATCTTCGAGAAAGGCCTGCTCGAGTCCGATGGCGATCGACAGCGAGGCGTGTTGCTCGGCGGGGCCACAGCCTGCTGCGCGCCAGGCCTCGGCGGCCGCCAGCAGCGCGAACGGAACCTTGCGGTCTCGCAACGACCCGTCGCGCTCCAGGTCGTGCACGAGCAGATCCGCGGGCCCAAATCCGGCCAACTTTCCGGCGAGCCACGCAGGCGCGATGGTGGAGAGAGGGACCTCGCCTGCGACGCGCACCGGAAAGTGGCTCGCGTCGAACGAGCGGATGGGTCCGACCGCGGCGCGCCCTGCAGCGAGCGCATCGAGCAACGGCTGCAGACCCACGCCGAAGGGGGACACGACGCCCGCGCCGCTGATGACCGCCCGCCTCACGGCCCCCCCTGCCGCAGCACGACGCTCCCGATGCACCCATCGACGCCCGCGCTCAACACCAGGGCCGTCTCGCCGGATTTCAGCAAATCCAGGGCGGCAACCCAGGCCAACGGGGGTGCTGCTGCCAGCGAATCGCCGAGCGTCAGGCTCACATCGATCGTGCGACAGGCGCTGCAGCGGCTGGCGGCAAGATCGGAAAGGAGCGCTCGGGCCGGCGCTCCCCAGGGCGCGAGCACGACCAGATCGGCGTGCGAGGGAAGCGTCAGCGATGCGATGTCGCCGCCCTCGCGAACGGCGGCCACCGACCGGAGGAGCGCGAGCGGGCGCTCCGACCGCCGGCAGAGCGCGAGGACTGCCGCTCCTTCACCCGGCATCAGGCCCCGATTTGCGAAGCCGTCGCGAACGAGCTCTGCCCAGGTGATCGGGTGCAGCGCAGTGTCGGCCCCGCCTGCCACCGCGCGATCGCAGTCTCCTTCGAGAAGGGAATGCACCGCCTCGGCCAAAGCCGTTACGGTGCCTGCGCCGCGCGAGAAGAAGGCTCCGTTCGGACCGCCGAGCCCTTCGAGGATGGCTCCGTGACAGAGCGAGAAATTGTTGAGGGTCTGGAAGGTGAAGAGCGGGTTGCAAGCTGCGATTCCGCGCTCACCGAGCTTTTCGAGCGACAGCGCGCCTTCGCGGACGCTCTCTGCGAGGATGCACGGTACGTCCTGCATCGCGACGCCCGAGGCGCCGACTCCCATCCAGGCGCCGATCTCCTCGCGACGATCATGAAAGCCGGCATCGACCAGGGCCTCCCGCATTGCGATGGCGCCCAGGCGCGCGGCTCGTGACATCAGCTTGCGAGCGCGCGCATCGCCCGCGTCCAACCTCGAGGGGACCTCGCTGACCGAGGAGCAAAGCACGCCGGGATGCGAGGCGGCCAACTCCACCGAAGGCGCCACCGCCAGCTTGACGAGAGACTTCCCCAACCCGCGCCAGCCCACCCCGTAGGCGCTGACCGCGCCGGCGCCGACGATGGCAACGGCGTCGCTCATGCCGCCCTCGCCAGCACGAGACTGCAGTTCGCGCCGCCGAAGGCGAACGCATTCACCAGCGCCGCGTCGACCCGCATCGTCACTGCCCGTCCCATCACATGCGAAAGCGAGCAGTCCGGGTCGGGTTGTTCGAGGCCGGCAGTGGGGAGAACGGTTCCCCTCGCGACCGCCTCCGCGCCGGCGAGGAATCCGAGCGCTCCTGCCGCTGCGATCGTGTGACCGAGTGCGCCCTTGACGGAGCTGACGCGAACCGTGCCCAGCCTCTCACCGAAGACCGCTTGCAACGCCCGGGCCTCGACGGCATCGTTGAGCGGCGTCGAGGTGCCGTGCGCCTGGACGACCTCGACCGAGTGCCGGCCGGCATCGGCGAGCGCGAGGCGCATGGCGCGGATGGCGCCGCCTCCGTCGGGCGCCGGGGCCGTGATGTGGTGCGCATCCAGCGTGCGGCCCACACCCTCGAGCTCGACGGCCGCAGGACGGCAGGACAGCACCGCCATGGCGGCACCCTCGCCGAGCACGAACCCGTCGCGCCGGTGGTCGAAGGGTCGCGATACGCCCGAAGCGCTCAGGGCGCCCAGCAAACCGAACGCGGCGAGGAGCAATGGATCGACATCCGCGCCCACGCCGCCACAGAGCGCCACGTCGCATTCGCCGGCGCGCAGGGAACGAGCCGCCTCGATGATGGCGGCGGCTCCGGAAGCGCAGGCGAGCGACACGGTCGCGCAGGGACCGCGCGTCCCGAATTCGGCGGCGAGCCGGAAGGCCACCGCGGCGGGCGAGACCTCGCCCGGAGCGAGCGCCGATGCGCGCGCCTGCAGCGCCTTGATCAGCCGCGACTCATCCAGCCCTTGGTCGCGCGCGGACGCCCGCGCGAGCGCGACCAGCGTCTCGAAGTCCGGCCGGCCCGTCTCTGCACCGACGAAGACCCCGATTCGCTCGGCAGGCGTGCTCTTCAGCCCCGCCGCGTCCCACGCCTCGCGCGCCGCGGGCAGCGCGAACGAAAGGCGGCGATCGGGCGCGCCGGGCGGGACCCGATCGATCGCCGCCGCATGGGAAGAAGGAAAACCGGTCGCATCGAAGACGCGCACCGGCTGCACGGCGGAAGCGCCATCCGCCAGCGCAGCGCACGTCTGAGGCCAGGTTGCGCCGAGCGCGGTGAACGCACCGACTCCGTTGACGAACACGGGCCGCCGCACCGCTACTCTCCAACCGATCCGCCCAGCCAGATCTGCAATGCCTCACGCCGGCGCTGGATGAGCTTCGGGTTCGCGATCTTCACGAACGCGAACGTCAGGTCCGCTTCGGCGACGAGTTTTCCGTCGACGCGCGCCAGCGCACGGACCTGGCCGCCTTCCTCTCGCGCCGCGAGGCCGATCGCCTCCAACTCGAGCCGGTCACCGGGCCGCACCACCTCGCGGAACTTCGCCCGATCGACCATGGTGAGCATCGCGTGAAGGTGATCATGGCCGCGCTCGCGCAACGTTGCCTCGACCAGGACGCCCCCGAGTTGGGCCATGGCCTCGATGAGCAGCGCTCCAGGCATCACCGGCTGTCCGGGAAAATGATCGGCGAAGACGTCGTCCGCCAGCGACACGCACTTGACGGCCGTCGCGCTCTCCGGCGGCCGCAGCGTGAGGATCCGATCGAGGAGAAAGTACCGCATCGGAGCGGCGACTATATCCCCGGCGGAAAACGCATGCACCGCATTGACGGCGACGGTCCGGTTGTGGAGGATGCTGCGAAACCGCGCGGAGGGCACGATGGACTGCGCGATCTGCGAACCGACGCGGACGCGGCCTGACAAGCCGCATACCTTCTTCGCTCACGAGTACATACCCTGCCCGAAATGCGAGCGGCGCGGTGAGGCGCGGATCGTCTTGCGCGGCGGCCAGGTCTGGGCGCTGCTGCGCTGCGAGAGCTGCGGGCCGGTCGAGCGACTTCATCATCAAGACGCGGCCGCCTTCGTCGCCGCGTTCCTCGCCCGTGGCGAAGCGGATGCTGCTTCTCCCGTGGACCGCGTCTTCAAGCACACCACCTCCGTGTGCCCGCACTGCCTGCGGCTGCTCGAGGTGGAGGTCGTGCTGCGCGCCGGCAAGGTCTACTTCCGCAAGGATTGCCCTTCCTGTGGCAAGTCCGAGGCGCTGGTCAGCGAGGACGCCCTCTACTACGTGCGCGCCTACGCCTTCGCGCGCGCCGGCACCGAGCCGCTGCACTTCTCGCGGAAGGCGGAGCATGGCTGCCCGACGGACTGCGGCGTCTGCGACGAGCACGAGCAGCACACCTGCCTGCCCATCGTCGAGGTGACGGACCACTGCAACCTGGAGTGCCCGATCTGCATCGTCAACAACCGGTATTCGTCGCACATCTCGCTCGCCGACTTCGAGCGGATCATCGACGGCATGGTCCACCGCGAAGGAATGTGCGAGTCGGTCGCGCTCTCCGGCGGCGAGCCCACCAGCCATCCGCAGATCCTCGACCTCGTTCGCATCGCGACCCGGCCCGAGATCGGCCGGGTGGTGATCATCACCAACGGGCTGCGCCTCGGGCGGGACCACGCCTTCGCGGAGGCGATCCGGGAGAGCGGCGCCTACGTGGCGCTGCAACTCGACGGCTTCACGGCCGACACGCACGAGAAGATCCGCGGCCGCGATCTCGTGGCGGAGAAAGACGCAGCGCTGCGCATCCTCAAGGAGCTGCGGATCCCCACGCAGCTCGTCTTCGTCGCCACCCGCGGCGCCAACGAGCACCAGATCGGGCAGGCAGTCGAGTTGCTCTTGCGCGAGGACCACATCCTCTCGCTGAACTTCCAACCGGCGGCCTTTACCGGCTACGGCGGCGGGAAGTACCCGGGCGATCCGATGGATCGCTTGACCATTCCGGGCGTCATCCAGCGCATCGAGGAACAGACCGGCGGCAAGCTACGCAAGTCCGACTTCTACCCGCTGCCGTGCTCGCATCCGCAGTGCGTCTCGCTCACCTATCTGATGAAGCTCGAGGACGACACGCACCTGCCATTCGGACGCTTCGTGGATTTCTCCCGCTTTGGAACGCTGTTGCGGTCGTCGGCGACGCTGCCCGCGAACGAGCAGATCCACGAGGCGCTGCATGAGGTGATCCACGACGTGTTCGCGCGTCAGGACGAGATCGAGCGCGGTCCAGACGTGCTCGTCGCGCTTCGCGCGCTGCTCTTGCAGATGTTTCCCGACCGGCTGCTGTCTCCCAAGGAGGCGGTGCGCATCGGCGAAGGCCGGGCAAAGTCGATCTTCCTCCACCATTACATGGACCGGCACGATTTCGACCTCGAGCGGCTGCGCAAGTGCTGTCACCATTACCCGCAAGCGGACGGGCGGGTCATGCCCGCCTGCGGGTTCAACATGTTCCACCGCGGCGCGGCGAAGGGACCGGACACCGCGGTGGCGGATTTCGCGCGCCCTGGAGCCAACGGCCTCGGGGGCAGGAGGCTGCCCGTGGTGAGCGCCGGATGAGCACGCGACTGCTCGAGGGAAAGGTGGCGCTGGTGACCGGGGGCTCCCGCGGGCTGGGCCGCGCCATCTGCAGGACGCTCGCCGGCGAGGGGGCGGCGGTGGCGTTCAACTACAGCCGCTCCGACGAAGATGCGCGCCGAACCCTCGACGAGCTTCGCAGCTCGGGCGCGCGGGCGTGGGCCTTTCGCGCCTCGGTCCTGGACAAGGTGGCGATCGACGCCATGGTCCGCGCCATCGAGGCCGAAGCAGGCGCGCCGGTGGACGTGCTCGTCAACAACGCCGGCGTGGGCCAGGTCGTGCCCCTTGCGCTGATGCAAGAGGACGACTGGGACAAGATGATGGACGTGCACGTGAAGGGCGCGTTCCTCGTCACCCAAGGCGTGCTGCGCGGCATGATCCGGATGCGTCGCGGCAGGATCCTCAACGTCAGCTCGCTCGCCGGCGTGAAGATGCTGGAGGCGCCGGTACATTACTGCACCGCCAAAGCGGCGCTGAAGGGCTTCACGGAAGGCTTGGCAAAAGAGATCGGCCGCTATGGCGTTACCGTGAACTGCATCGCCCCGGGGATCCTCGAAGAGGGGGTCAGCGTGAACGTGCCGCCGGCGAAGCGCGATGATTATCTGCGCCATTGCGCCGTGGGCCGCGTGGGCACGTTCGAGGAGATCGCAAGCGTGGTGGCGTTCCTCGTTTCCGACGGCAATTCCTACATGAACGGGGCGACGATCGTGGTGGACGGCGCCGTCTAGTCCGGACTAGCCGACGAGGCGTCCATCGGACATCGCAAGAATCCGGTTGGCGTGACGGGCCACGCCCGCGTCGTGCGTGACGACCAGCAGCGCAGATCCAGCGATGCATACCTCCGCGAACGCGGCCATCACGGTTTTGGTCGACGCCGAGTCGAGGTTGCCGGTGGGTTCGTCGGCGAGGACCAATCCGGGACGGTTGACGAGGGCGCGGGCAATCGCCACGCGCTGTGCTTCTCCCATCGAAAGAGCGGCGGCGGGCGTCCCGGCGCGCGAGGAGAGTCCCAGCCGTTCGAGGAGCGCATCGGCGGCGGCGAGCGCGGCGAGACGTCGTCCCAGGAGCCGCCACGCTGGAAGGGCGACGTTCTCGCGCGCCGTCAGGTGATCGATCAGGTTGTTGCCCTGAAATACGAAGCCCAGCTGTTCGCGGCGAAGTCTGCTGCGCTCTGACGGGCTGCGGTCCCATGGATCGACGCCTGCGAGCGTCAGCCGACCTGCCGTCGGGCGATCGAGCAGGCCGAGCATCTGAAGCAGCGTGGTCTTGCCGCAACCGCTAGGACCGATGAGCGACACCCACTCCCGGGCGGCAATGCTCAGCGAAACGCCGCCGACGGCCGTGACTTCGCCGAAGCGACGGGCGAGCGCTTCGGCGCGCACCATTTCGGCGCCGTTCATGCGCCGCGGCGGAGGATCTCCGCCGGATCGATTCGCGCCGCGCGCCAGGCCGGATAGACGCCGGACAGGACCGTCGCGACGAGCACCGTAACGGCGGGCCAGACGAAGGTCCGGATCGCCTCGACCGGCCGGAGGACGAACTCCTCCATCTCGAAGATCGGATGGGCGCGGAAGTAGCGCAGGAGCCCGTAGGCGATCGGACAGCCGAGCGCGACGCCGACGAGCCCGATGAGTAGCGCCTGGAGGAGAAAGGCGACGAACACTTCCGACCCCCCGATCCCCATTGCAGCCATGAGCGCGACTTGCCTTCTCCGGTTTACGGAACGGAGGTAGAGGAGCGCGGCCACCGGCAAGGCCACGGCGACCAGCACCATCGCGCTCGATGACGCCGCCACGGCTGCGCTGCCATGGATGGCATTGCGCAACAGCGCGCTGTCCTCCGCCCAGGTGCGGGCGTCGAGCCCCGGAAAGGAACCGGCAAGCCGCGCCGACAGAGCGCCGGCGCGATCGGGATCGTCGGAATAGACGAGGAGCATGTCGGTCGCGTCCGGATTGCCGAGCTCGCTTGCGAGAAAACGGCGATCGACGACGATGGAATCGGTCGCGCAGACCGTGAACGCGCCGGCAAAGAGCCCGCGCACCGTCAGGCGGTACCGGCCTACGTCTTCGTCGAGTTGCTCGCGCCCGAGGACGACGCGGAGCTTCACTTCGTCGCCGACACGGACCCCGAGCCGGCGCGCGAGACTGCGCCCGAGCAGCACTCCATGCCGGTCGCCGGGTGGCAGCGCCTGCCCCTCGACGAGCCGGAAGGGCCGGCGGCCATCGGGAGCGTCGACGGCAAGCGCGGCCACGCTCTGGAATGCCTGGTCGCGTCCGACGACGGCCGGAAGGATCAACACTGCCGCAACCGCGCGGACGCCGGGCGTGGACCGCAGCCGGTCGAGCGTCGTCGCTGCCTCATCGATGCGACGGCCCTGTCGCGGATAAACGCGCACGTCGCCGAAGCCCGATTTCACCCCTTGCTCGAGCATTTCCGCTTCGTATCCGAGAATGTTTGCGGTGTTCGGCACCTGAAAGGCGACCCCAACCGCTACGGCGGCGACGAGCACGGCGGCCGTCAACGGACTGCTCCGCAAGTCCCGCCATGCGAGGAAGACAATCAGCGATGGGTTCGCCCCGCGATGGATTGTGATCGGTGGCGTGGCCATTCAGCGCGGCACGGTACCGTGCCTGCTGCACTCATGAAAGTCGGGTGCGGCAGGGGCTAGTGGGCTTCGTCGAGCTTCTTGAGTTGCTCCCGCACGACCGCCGCTGTCAGCGGCAGGTACTTGCCGTCGCGCTGCACTTCCGCCTGGCCTTCCTGGCTCAGGACGTACCGGAGGAACTCCTTCACGTTCGGTTCGAGTGCCGTCCCGGGCTTCACGCTCGTATAAAAATAGGCTTCCTGGAAGAGCGGATAGGTGCGGTTCTGCACCGTCTCCAGCGTGTGCTCGACGAACGGCCCGCCGTCGGTCGCGGCCACTGCCAGTCGCCGGATGTTCGGCCGCTCGCCGCGGTAGCGGTTGTAGGCGATGCCGTACTTGTCGCGGGCGAGCGCGTCGGTGATCTGGTCGGCCTGGATGTATCGCTTGCCGTCGGGCTGAACGATGTGCGCATAGGCGTGGATGTTCTCGTTCCACTTGTCGCTCGCCTTGAGTACCTTGTCAGCGAAGTCGGTGGCGGTGTTGTAGCGGAGGTTGAATCCGTAGACGTGGATGGGCTTGTCGGCCCACTCGCCCTTCAGACCCAGCTGGCCCCAGGTGCGGATGTTCTTCTCCGGGCCGCGCGCCCAGTCGGGGCGGAAGTTGGTCCCCGCCCAGCCGCCGTCGCGGGCCGCGCCGAACACGCCGTCGAGCTGTTCGAGGGTGATGCCCTTGAGGGGGTTCTCGTTGTTGACGAGGATCACCGTCGAGTTTTCCCAGCCCGCGACGTCGTACGAGCCGGTGACGGCGGTGATCTCGAGCGGGTCGAAGCCCATCACGCGCTGGTATGCGAGCAGGTCGTAGAACCCCGGCCGGTGGCCCATCGCCAGGTCGGCCTGGTTGTAATAGAGCGCAGCGAACGCCACGGCCGCCGTCGGAAGGTAGAAGGAGATGCGCAGCCCGGGCTGGAACTTCGCGAATCCGTCGCGCCAGTATTCGCCGAGCTTGCCGTCGGCCAGGTAGTTGCTGCCGTGCAGGCGGATCCAGCCGGTGAGTTGCTTCTGCGGGACGTAGTGGGGCAGGCCGCTCAAGTCGAACTTGCGGGTGTAGTGCGGCTTCTCGCCGCGCTCGGCCACCACGCCGGCGCGCTCCTTCTGCGCCGCGAGCGATTTGCGGACGTCCTCAGGGCTGGAGACCTGCGCGAGCGAGGGAACAGCGAGCAGCGACAGCGCCAACGCGATGCGAGTCAGCATAGGGGAAGCCTGCCCGGAGAACCTTGCGCCAACCTGAACGCGCCGCTGAAGCGGAATTCATCGGCTGTTCAGGCTTGGTTCAGGGGGGCGCGTAATCCTCTCGCAACTCTGAAGGAGGCGCCCACATGTCCGCATTGAAGATTGTCGTCGGCCTGCTCCTGCTCCCTGCCGTACTCCTCGCCGGAGGCGCGCCGAGCGGTAGCCAGGACGCTCTCGCGCTGCAGAAAACCCGAGAGCGGTTCGTCCGTGAGCGCGGGGCCAAGACGTTCTATCCCGCCGACCGCTTCGATCTTTCCGGTCTGCCCGCCTACGAGTCCGAGCAACAAGTCTCCGGCACGTTGCGGATCTGGGGCAACAACTACCTCGCCGACAGCGGCCTTGCGCAGGTCTGGGAGGAGGAGTTCCGCAAAGCCCAGCCGGGCATCCAGATCGAATGGAACCTGAAGAGCGCCGCCACCGCGGTGGGCGCCTTGTGGGCGGGCGCCGCCGACATCGGCATCACCGGGCGCGGCATCCTCTGGTCGGAGCGCCTCGCGTTCCAGCGCGAGTACGACTACGACGTCACCGAGATCGTCTCCACCACGGGCTCGTACAACGTGGCCGGGTGGAGCAACGCGCTCGGCATCTTCGTCAACAAGGACAACCCCATCTCGAAGCTCACCTTCGCCCAGCTCGACGGCATCTTCGGCGCCGCCCGCGAAGGCGGCTGGGGGCCCGATTTCGAGTGGCACCGCGACGTCGCCCGCGGCCCGGAAAAGGACATCCGCACCTGGGGCCAGCTCGGCCTGACCGGCGAGTGGAAGGACAAGCCGATCAACCCCTACGGCCTGAACCTCCGCTACGAGCAGAGCCTGCGCATCGCCAACCCGATCCTGATGGGCAGCGACAAGTGGAACGAGCGCATCAAGCTGTTCGCCAACTTCACCGATGCGAACGGCAAGCTCATCACCGGCGCGCAGCAAGTGATGGAGCACCTCGACGAGGATCGCTACGGCATCGGATACGGCGGCGTGATGAACCTCACGCCGAAGACCAAGGCGGTGACCAGCGCCGTGAAGCAGGGCGGGCCGTATGTGCCGCTCACGCTGGAGACGGTGCACGACCGCAGCTATCCGCTGATCGGCGAGACCTTCTTCTACGTCAATCGCAAGCCTGGCACGCCGGTGGATCCGAAGGTGCGCGAGTTCATCCGCTACATCCTGAGCCGCCAGGGCCAGCAGGCAGTGGCGCGCGACGGCAAGTACTTACCGCTCACCGCGAACGCGCTGCGGGAGCAGCGCCGGAAGCTGGATTGACCATGACGGCCCTGGCCCTGCTCGGCCTGCTCGTTGCTGTGCCGACGCCGTACCAGCCGGCGAAGTACGACTTGAGCGCGCTCCCGCCGTATCGGCCGCAGCAGCAGGCGCTCGGCGTGGTGCGCATCTACGGCACGCCGCTCGAGTCCCTGGTGGGAAAGTGGGCGACAGAATTCCGCGACAGGCAGGGTCACGTCCGTCTGCAAGCGTACCTGATCAATACCTCGCAGGCGTTCGCGGGGCTCGTCACGGGGAAGGCCGACGTGGGCCTCATGGGCCACCGCACATGGCATTCGACGCTGGAAGCGTTCCAGGGCGCATTCGGGTACGCGCCCCTGGAGATCAAGTTCGCCAACGGGTCGTATGACGATCCGGAGGGCTCGACACCGGGACTGATGTTCGTGGTTCACAAGAGCAATCCGCTCGCTGGCCTCACGCTCGATCAGATCGACGGCATCTTCGGCGCCCAGCGCACCGGCGCGTGGGTGGGTACCAAATGGTCCACCGCGGCGGCACGCGGGCCGGAGAAGAACATTCGCACCTGGGGACAGCTCGGCCTGACCGGCGAGTGGGCCGACAAACCCATCCATTTGCACGGCTCCGACGTCACGCTGAGCAACTGGGCGGACCTGATCGAGCGCGAGGCCTTCCACGGCGGGCAGAAATGGAACCCGGCGCTGGTCGAGGGCCCGCGCGCGGACATCGCGCTGAAGGCGCGCGGGAAGACGCACGACCAGGAGATCGTCGAGGGCGTGCAGAACGACCCGCTCGCGATGGGCTTCACCTTCAAGCGCGTCATCAACGCGCTCGGGTCGGACGTAAAGGTGCTGCCGCTCGCAGCGACGCCGGGCGGCCCGTTCGTCGCTCCGAGCGCGCAGAGCTTCTTCGACGGGAGCTATCCGATGCGCAACGGCGCTTACCTCTATCTGAATCGCGTGCCGGGACATCCGCTGTCGGCGCGCGACAAGGAATTCGTCCGGTTCGTGCTGAGCCGCGAAGGTCAGCAGATCGTCGCCGACAGCCGCATCTTCATCCCGCTGAGCGCGGAGCAGGTCGAGACCGAGCTGAGGAAACTCGAATGAGCGCCTTCATCGCAGCCTTGCTCGTTGTGGCGGCGCTGCCCGAATACCACCCGGCGCAGCACGTGTCCGGTACGGTCCGCGTGAGCGGCAACGACCAGATGGCCGCGCTGCTCCAGCGCTGGGAGAAGGGTTTCCGCCGCTTCCATCCGGACGTCCGCTTCGAAAGCTGGCTCAAAGGGACCGCGTCGGGGATTTACGGCCTCGAGATGCGCACCGCCGATCTCGCGCTGATGGGCCGCGCGATGAACCCGTTCGAATACTACGGGACCTACGAGCGCTCGTGGGTCTTTCCGGTCCAGGTCGAAGTCGCTACCGGCAGCTTCGCCACGCCCGACAAGTCGCCGGCGTACGCCGTCTTCGTGCATCGCGACAATCCGATCGCGAAATTGACGGTGCAGCAGCTCGACGCGATCTTCGGTGCGCAGCGCGGCGGCGGCTGGAACGGCCTGAGTTGGGACGTGACCGCCGCGCGCGGGCCGGAACTGAACGTCCGCACCTGGGGACAGCTCGGCGCGACCGGCGCCTGGGCCGACAAACCGATCCATGTCTACGCGCCGCCGCTCGAGGGAGCGGGCGCGATCACGTACTTCCAGTCGCGCGTCATGCATGGCGCCGACCTGTGGAACGAAGACCTGCGCGAGTACGCCGACCCCGCGCTGATGATCGCCGATCTGAGCAATGACCCTTCCGGCATCGCCTACGCGTCGCTCGATTCCGCGGCAGCCGGCGTGAAAGCGCTCCCGCTGGCGGAGACGGCCGCGGGGCCGTACGTCAACCCCACGCGCGAGACGGTGGCCGACCGCAGCTATCCGCTGTCGCGGCCGGTCTACGCCGTCTTCAACATCGATAACGAGAAGAGCGAGGCCGCCGGCGTCGATCCGAAGCTGCGCGAGCTTCTCCGCTACGTGCTCAGCAAGCAAGGTCAGGCGGACGTGGCGCGCGCGGGCGGCTATCTGCCGCTGACCGCGGCCGCCGCGGCGGAACAGGTGAAGAAGCTCGATTCGACCTCGACGCCAAACGAGCTGCGCGTGATCCAGAAAGCGTCGGCGATCAAGGTGCGGATGAGTATCGATGAGGACCCCATCGTCGTGCGGCTGGCCGAGAGCCTCGGGTATTTCGAGCAGGAAGGGATCGAGCTCCAGCGCGTCGACGTCGAGAAGATCACCGGCGAGGACTACCTGATGCAGGAGCCGCTGGCGAAGGGTCGGATCGATGCGGCCTATTGCTGGTTCAACCACGCCATCTACGGTGCGCGGCACGGGTTTCCGGTGCAGGCGGTGATGCTCTTCAACGACGCGCCGGGCATGAAGGTGCTGGTCGCGGATCGGGCAAAGGGTTGGGTCGCCAGCGCTGCCGATTTCACCGGCAGGAACGTCGCGGCGGGCGCGGGCTACGGGATGAAGAGCGTGCTCACCCGTTATCTGGCGAGGAAGTCCGGCGCGGGCGCGTACGCGTCGGTGATGATGGGGAAGGCCGGCCGGGAGGAGGCGGTCGTCAAGGGACTGAAGGAAGGCACCGTCGACGTGATGACCTTCCAGGAGCCGATCACCTCGGCGCTGCTCGCCACCGGGCTCGCGAGCACGCTGTACGACCTGGACAGCGGCGAATCGACCGCGAGGGCGCTCGGTGCGCGGTTTCCCGCGCAGGCGCTGTTGATGTCACCGCAGACCATCGCGAAGCGGCCGGAGATGGCGCAGCGGCTGGTGAACGCGCTGGTGCGGGCGATGCGATTCGTCAATTCGCACTCGGCGGAGGAGATCGCAGCCCGGCTGCCGGCGGATTACTTTGCCGCGAAGGATCGGCGAGCCGAGCTGGAGCTGATCCGCGCCGCGCTGCCGACGTATACCCGCGGCGATTATTCGATCTCTCCCGAGGAGGCGCAGCTGGCGGTGGACGTCAATCTCTCAGCCGTTTTCGACGAAAGCGACGAAGGCCGCTGGCGCGGGAGCGGCGACGTTTCGCGGGTCCGTGCCGCCGATCTCTACACCAGCCGCTTCGTCAGCCGGGCAATGAACGCGATCGCGGTCGTCAACGCCAGGTAACGGATCGCGTCAGGCCCCGTGGAGAAGCCCGGAACGCCCTGGCGCAATCTCGGCCGCGACGCATAGAATCGGATGCCAGTGGACCAAACGCGATGCTGCTCCTTCCGCGCGTCACACCGCTTGCGACGATAGCCTCGCTGATTGTCGCGGCGCCGGTCCGCGCCGAGACGCAGGTCGCGGCATATCTCGGCGTGTCGTCAACCGCAGAGTCCGACGTCACGCTTGCCGGGCAGAGCTTTCGCGCCGTCCAGTGGGAAACGCGCTCGCTGCGAGCGCCGCCGTACTACGGTTTGCGCGCCGCGTATTTCTTCGAACGGAGCGGATGGGGACTGGCGATCGATTTCTTTCACGACAAAGCGTATGCCGCGAGCGGAAGCATGGCGCCCGCATTGAGCCGGCTGAGCTTCTCGCACGGGCTCAACCATCTCATGATCGATCTCGACTGGCGCACCCGAGCCGGCCCGGTGCAGCCCTATGTGGCGCTCGGCGCTGGCACGCTCATCCCGCACGTCGAGGCGGAGTCGGGGACCACCGCGGTTGACGAGTACCAGTGGTTCCGTGGAGTGTCGCTCAAGGCAGCGGCCGGGTTCCAATGGCGGTTCGCCGGTCCGGCGGGCCTCTTTGTCGAGTACCGGCTCACGTTTGCACACTTACGCGTGTCCGCGCCGGGCGGGGACCTCTCGACCTCTCTCTGGACGAACCATCTCGCCGCAGGAGCGCTGCTCGCGCTGTGAGCATCTCGGCATGGAAATAGCGCAACGCCGCTGCTTCGCCGTCTTCTTCCTCACTTAGCCGCGGCACGAGTCGGCACCGTTGACCTCGTCAACTCGTCGATCGCCTTGAGCTGCGCCTTGGCCACGTCCGCAGTCAGCGGCAGGTACTTTCCGTCGCGCTGTACCGCCGCCTGTCCTTCCTGGCTGACGACGAAGCGGAGGAACTCGGCCACGCGGGGATTCATCGGCTTGCCTGGGGCTCGATCGGCATAGGCATAGATGCGCGAATAGAGCGGATAGGAACGATCATGCAGCGTCTCCAGCGAATAGGGGACGTAGGGCCCGCCATTCTTCTCGGCGACGGCCAGGATCTTCAAGCCGCGCGCCGCTTCACCCCCCAGCTTCGCCGTGGGCGCCGCCACGTACGCGATCCCGTACCGATCGTTCGCCAGGTCATCGCCGAGGCTGCGCTCGAGCTTGCCGTCCGCCGAGACATAGTTGGCGTAGATGCGCAAATGCTCGTTCCACTTGTCGCTGCCCTTGAGGATCATGTCGGAGATTTCGGTGGCCTGGTGGTAGCGCAGCGTGAGGCCGTAGACGTGGATGGGCTTGTCCTTCCACTCGCCGGTGAGGCCGAGCTGTCCCCAGGTACGGATGTTTTCCTCCTCTCCGCGCGCCGCCTGCGGCCGCCAGCTGGTACCGTCCCATCCGCCCAGCCGCTCCGAACCGAAGATGCCGTTGCACGACGCTGCCGTAGCCGGGCTGCCAGCCGGGAACGTCGTAAGACCCCGTAGCCACTTCGACCTCGACGGGTGAACGGTCCTTGTAACGCTCGAACATCTCCTGCTCGGCGAAGGTGACTTTGCGGCCGATGCCGACGTCGCCGTCGCCAAAAGTTAGAGAGGGCACCGCCGCCAGCGTGGTCTTCATCTGGTAATCGATGCGTGCGCCGGGCTGGTACTTGCGGAAGGCTGCTTCCCAGTACGAGCCCAGCGGACCGTCGGTGATGTAGTTGCTGCCGCGGATGCGGATGCTGCCGCTCACTTTCTGTTGCGGCTGGTAGTGCGGCAGTGCGCTGAGATCGAACTTGTTTGTGTACGAAAACTTCTTGCCGCGCGCCGTCATCATCCTGGCGCGGGCCGCCTGCATCTCCAGGCCCTCGGTGGATTCTTTCGCGGCGAGTGCCGTCGAAACCAGTAGAGCAACGCCCACGGCTGTCTTGATCATTGGTTCACTCCGGTGAATTGGTCGAGCTTCCTGAGTTCCTCGCGCGCCGCCTCTGCGGTGAGCGGCAGGTACTTGCCGTCGCGCTGCACCAGCTCCTGCGCTTCCCTGCTCAGGACGAAGCGGATGAACTCGCGCGTCTTCGCGTCCATGCGCGTCCCCGGCTTGACGCTCACCCAGAGCGATTGATCGCCCCAGAGCGGGTATGAGCGGTTTTGCACGGTATCGAGGCTGTAATCGACGTACGGGCCGGCAGTCGTTCTGGCCAGCGCCAGCACCTTGATCTCTTTGGGCAGGCCCTGGTGGAAGCGCACGTAACCGATCGCCGCCGGATCCTTGCGCACCTCGTCGACGACCTGGTCGGCTTCCAGATACGTGGTGCCGTCGGCGCGGCGATAGTTGCCATAGGCGTGCAGATCGCCGTTCCACTTGTCGCTCGCCTGCAGCACCTTGTTGGAGAACTCGATGGCAGTTGCGTAACGCAGGCTGTAACCGTGGACGTTGATGCGCTTGTCGGCCCATTCGCGAGCCAGACCGAGCTGACCCCACTTGCGGATATCCTGGTCGGGACCGCGCTTGAACTCGGGATGCCACGTGGTTCCCACCCAGCCGCCATCCCGGGCCGAGCCGAAGATGCCGTCGAGCTGCTGCAGGGTGATCTTCGCCAGCGGATTCTCCTTGTTGACGATGATCACGAAGTTGTTCTGCCAGCCCACGTAGTCGTATGAACCGGTGAAGGCGGAGAAGCCCACCGGCTCGTAGCCCTTCAGGCGGAGATGGCCGAGCGAATCGTAGAAGCTGGGCTCGTGGTTGATGGCGACGTCCGCCAGCCCGAAGTAGAGACCGGGAATGGCAATGGCCGCCGAGGGCAGGTAGTACTCGATGTGGATTCCCGGCTGGACCTTCTCAAACGCCTCCTTCCACCAGCGCCCCAGGGGCGCGTCGCCGACGTAGTTGTTGCCGTAGACGCGCAGCTTGCCGGTGGATTTTTCCTCCGGAACGTAATGGGGCAGGCCGCTCAGGTCGAACTTCTTCGTGTAGGCAACCGCGTTGGCGCGCGTCGACATGCGCGCCTTGCGCTCCGCCGCGGACCCCGGGGGAAGCTTGCGCGATTCCTCGGTTGGCTGCGACTGGTACTGCGCCGACGCCTGCTCCGCCACGAGGACTGCGGCGCAGAGGAAGGGGATCGAATGGATGAATTTCATGCTCGCCTCATTCCAGCTTCTTCAGCTGCTCACGGACATAGGTTGCGGGAATGGCGAAGTACGGGCCGTTGCGCGCAATGATCTCCTGTCCTTCGCGGCTGAGGATGAAGCGGAGGAACTCGCTCACTTTTGGTTCCAGCGGACGGCCCGGCGCCTTGTTCACGTAGATGTACGCGTCGCGTGCCAGCGGGTAGCTTCGGTTGGCGACGTTGTCGGAGGTGAGGGGAATGGCTGGGCCGTCCGGACTACGCGACACTGCGATCAGTTTGAGTCCCGGATAGCCGGGGCACTTCGAACCGTCGGGGTTCACGCAGGTGCCATTGACGTGCATCAAAGCGCCCCAGCCGATTCCGTACTTGTCCTTCTCCAACGCCTCGTACATCCGCTGGCTCGCGACGGCCCGGCCGTCCGCGTCGCCGGTGGCCTCTTTCATCTCCACGTATTCGCGGAAATTGGGATTCCATTTGACCGACCAGTGCATCACCATCCGCTCGAAGCTGACGGCGAACCCCGGGGCCACGTATCCGTAGGTCTGGATCTCCTTGTCCGCATAGTCGCCCTTCAGGCCGAGCTGACCCCAGGTGCGGATGTTGCCGTCGCGGCCGCGCGCATGCTTCGCGGTGAAGAGGAGGTTGTTCGCGGCGTTGGCGCCGATCTCCCAGCCACCGGTGCGCTCGGAGCCGAAGATGCGATCGAGCTGATCGATGGACACTCGCGCCAGCGGGTTGGCCTTGTTGACGACGATTGCCCAGGCGAAGAGCGTGCCGCGCTTGTCGTAGCCGCCGGTGGCGATGGAGATCTCCGTCGGCACGTAGCCGAAGGCGTTGAAGAACGGCATCTGGTCGGTGATCTTGGCGTCGTCACCCATCGGGGCGACGTCGGAAACGCCGGCGATCATCATCCCCAGCGCGCCCTCGCTGCTGGTCATGAAGTTGGTGGAGACCTTGGCGTCGGGCTGGAACTTCCGGAATCCTTCGGCCAACAGATCGACGACGCCCTTCAACTCGCTGCCGGCGATGCGCAGCCCGCCCACGACGTTGAGCTCCTTCTTGTACGGCGGAATGGCGTTCAGATCGGGCGCCTGGGCGAAGGTGGCCGAGGCGCAGAGGGTGGCGAGCAACGGGGCAATCGTCAGGTGAACGCGCATGGTGTCCTTTGCATCAGTCGAGCTTCCTGAGTTGTTCGAGCGCCACTGAGGCGGTCAGCGGCAGGTAGCCTCCGTCGCGGTCGACGATGCTCTGCCCCTCACGGCTGAGGATGAAGCGCAAGAACTCGCGCAGCCTCGGCTCTAGCGGCCGGCCCGGCGTGCGATTGAGGAAGATGTGGATGCTCCGCACCAACGGATACGTCCGGTCCTGGAACGTCTGGCGCGCAGGAAATACGTAGAAGCCGCCCTGGCGCGGCGCGAGCGCGATGGCCTTGATCCCGGCGATTCCCTTCGCCTGTGGCATCACCGTCCAGGCGATGCCGTAGCGGTCGTTGGCCAGCTCATCGCGCAGCATGTGGACGAGGCCCAGGCGCGGCCCGGCGCGGTCTTCGTCGGCGATCATCTTGCTGCCGCTCTCGACGAACTCGCGGAAGTTCGGGTTCCACTTGTCGCCGTTGTTCAGCACCGCCGACTGGAAGAAGCGGGCCGTGCCGGACGGCGCGTGGCCGTAGGTCTGGATGGGCTTGTCCGCCCATTCGCCGGTGAGGCCGAGCTGGCCCCAGGTGCGGATGTCGCCCTGCGCGCCACGACCGTCCGAAGGCGTCCACTTGAAGCCACGCATTCCCGCGGTGCGCTCGGCGCCGAAGATCCCGTCGAGCTGCGCGATGGTGAGCTTTCCGATGGGATTGTCCTTGTGGACGAAGACCACCAGCCCGTTGGAACGGCCCTCCGCGTCGAAGGAGCCGGTGGCAACGACGACGTCGGTGGGGGCATGCCCGTGCACTTCGTAGAACGAGAGGCTCTCGGTGAGCGTGGCATCGCCGCCGTCGGGCGCCAGGTCGGCGACGCCGGTCACCAGTGCGGGAATGGCAGCGTCGCTGGTCGGCAGATGGTCGACGAACCGCGCCGCCGGTTGCACCTTGGCGAACGCCTGCTCCCACAGCTTGACCAGGCCGCCCAGGCCGGAGCCGAAAATGCGGATGGTCCCGCTCGCCGCCGCCTGCGGCTGGTAGGCCGGAAGCGGCGATGCAGCGGCGACCAATCCGCAGATCAGGGCCACGGCAGGCATGATTCCTCAGGCCGGCGCAGGAGCGGTGGCGGAAACGGCTTCGACCTCGACGCTCACTTCGTGCGAGAGGCTCAGTGTCACCAGCGTGGCGAGCAGCCCGCACAGGGCCGCGAGCGAAAGCCAGGCGCCGGGCATCGCCTTGTTTCCGGTGGCGTGGATGAGCCAGGTCGCGATCATCGGCGTGAACCCGCCGAAGATGGCGGTGGCGAGGCTGTAGGCCAACGAGAACCCTGAGGTCCGGACCCGGGTCGGCATGATCTCGGTGAGGAAAGGAATCATCGCTCCGTTCCAGCACCCGAAGAGGAACGAGAGCCATAGCTCGACCGCCAGCAGCCGGCCGAAGGAAGGCGCTCCCACCAGCCACGACATCGCCGGGTAGGCAGTCACCAGCGCCAGCATCGCGCAGGCCAGGAGGATGGGCCGCCGGCCGATACGGTCGGAGAGCGAGCCGGAGACGGGCAGCCAGAGCAAGTTGGTCAGACCGACGCAGAGAGTGACGATGTAGCTGTCGTTCGGGTTCATCTTCAGGACCTGCTGGCCGAACGTCGGGGTGTACGCCGTGATCGTGTAGAACGACACGGTCGTCATGGTCACCAGCATCGCGCCCGTCAGGACGATGCGCCAGTTGATCATCGTGGAGCGGAGGATTTCCATCGGCGTGGGGTGGTGCTTGTGCTGCTTGCGCTTGAGGAAGTCCTCGGTCTCCGCCAGCGAGCGGCGGATGAGGAAGACGAAGGGAATGATGCCGCAACCGATCAGCAGCGGGATCCGCCAGCCCCAGGCGGTCATGTGCGCGCCGGAGACGTACTTGTGGAGCAGGGCGCCCAGAGTGGCGGCGAACACCACGGCCACCTGCTGACTGCCCGACTGCCACGAAGTATAGAAGCCCTTGCGGCCGGGAGTGGCGATCTCCGACAGGTACACGGAGACGCCACCCAACTCGACGCCGGCGGAGAACCCTTGCAGCAGCCGGCCGAGCAGAACCAGGAGCGGCGCGACGATTCCCAAGACCGCGTAGCCCGGAACGACGGCGATGGAGAGCGTGCCCATGGCCATCAGGGTGAGCGTGAGGATCAGCCCCTTGCGGCGCCCGTGATGGTCGATGTACGCGCCGAGGACCAGCGCACCCAGGGGACGCATGAGAAAGCCGGCGCCGAAAGTGGCGAGCGCGGCCATCAGCGAGGCGAACTCGCTCTGGCTGGGGAAGAACTCGGCTGCGATGGCCTTGGCGTAGTAGCCGTAGACCATGAAGTCGTACATCTCGAGGAAGTTGCCGCTCGCGACGCGGACGACGGAGCGGATCTTGGCGTTGCGTTCTTGTCGGGTGAGCATCGCTTCCTTTCGCGTCACTTGTGCGTTTCCTCGTGGTGCCAGAGGGCAACTCCCCAGGTCAGTCCAAAGCGCACTTCCACGTCGTTGTTGCCCGGTTGCGCCGCGTAGCGGACGGCCGCGTCGAGGGCGAGGCCGTCGCGCACCTGCCAGATCGCTCCCGCCAGCGCCGAGTATGTCGTGTCGTTCCCGAATTCGTGATCGGCGTAAATCTCGCCCAGACGAACCCGTCCAGCTGATGGTCGCGCGTCAGCGCCGCCGAGGTGTTGAGGTGCAGGCTGAGCGCTTCCCACCGGTAGGAGGTGATCAGGTTCGCTTGCGCTCCGAGGCCGCGGGTGCCGCCGAGCTCAGGAAGCAGCGGACCCGCCTCGAGCGCGATGCTGACGCCGCTCTCGCCCTGCAGCGTGCCGCGGCGGAGGATGCCCTTCAGGAAGATGTCGGTGTCGAGCAGCCGCATGCGCGGCTGGCCCGCTACGCTTTGCAGGCCGACGAAGTCCTTGAAGTCGACCACCAGCTCGAGTCCGCGCGCGACACCGAGATTGAGAACGGTGGCGGGCGCGACGATGTAGCGACCCTCGGGGCTGGAGAGGAAATGTGCCGGGCCCATTTCCAGCTCGAACTCGCCGACGTCGGCGACGTCGCCGTCGGTTCCGTCGAAGGGCCGGTAGGCGAACGCCGGACTCGCGAGCCCGATCCCCGCCGACAGCATGGCCAGAGCAAGGTTGAGTCTTCGCATGCGTCGCACGCTAGAGAGCCAGGCTGAACGGACGCTGACGCGATTCTGAAATCCCGTTCATCTTCAACGCGCGACCCGCAGCGCGCGGCGAAGGAAGCTGCTCACGCCCGTGTAAGCGAGGAAAAGGAGCGCCAGAGCGCCCGACACGAGGATCGCGGGGCCGACGACTCCGCCCACCATCCCGGTATGCCAGGACAGCGTCCAGAAGTAGGCCTGATGTCCCAGGCTGCTCCGTGCATAAGGGGTGAAACGAAGCACCCCACCGTCGTAGGCGTCGAGGAACAGCATCGTGCGCGCGTTGGCGTGCGGAGCGCCGCGCTCGATGGCGAAGATCTCGACGGGATCGCGCGCCTTGGCCGGGAAATGAATGAGCGCCTCGACCGGGTCCGGCACGAGCGACTGCACTTTTTGCCAGTAGGTCTCCATCTCCAGTCTCGTCTTGCCCGGGAGCGGCGTCGACTCCGGCTTCGTGGGCTTGGGCGAGGCGGTGATCCAGTAGATGCCGTCCTGGAACCAGTCGAACGCCTGGGGCAGCCCGGTGAGCGCGGTCGGAACGAGGATCAAGCTCGCGTAGACGCCCAGCACTTTGTGGAGATTGATTGTGCGCTCGCGCCCGCGCAGACGCGGA
This sequence comes from Deltaproteobacteria bacterium, assembly GCA_005879535.1. Lineage (NCBI taxonomy): Bacteria > Pseudomonadati > Myxococcota > Myxococcia > Deltaproteobacteria bacterium. Next base: position 69,227 of record VBKI01000078.1, read on the forward strand.
TTGGGCTTGAGCGCCGGCTTCAACGACTTCAGGCGCCGCGGCCACCACAGGTAGATGCCCGCACCCGCGAGCATGAAGACGAGCAGCAAGGCGGCAGTGCCGCTGATGACGTTTCCGTTCTTGACGAACTTGAACTTGTGGAAGGCCTCCATGGTGCCGAAGAAGCCGCCGTAGCGGCCGCGCTGCCCAAGCACGACGCCGGTGCACGGATCGAAGAACACATCGTCCTGGAACCCGGGGCCTCTCAGCCGCACTTGAGTAGCGGGCAAGCGCGCCGATCCGGCCGGCGCTCCCTTGATCCGGATGTAATCGAATTCGCCCTCGCGGTGCGCTGCACGCGCATTGCTGACGAGCGCGTCGAGCGGCACGCGCGCGTCGCAGGCGGGCACAGTGAGCAGACTGCGGTAGACCGCCGGCTCCATCCGCGATCGATAGGAGAGAAGGATTCCCGTCGCGGCCATGAAGACCAGCACCAGGCCGATGGAGAGGCCCGTCCAGCGATGCCAGGAGAGCACGAGCCGGTGCATCACCGCGCGCATGCACTTCGTGCGCACGGGGATCGTCGCAGCCGCCGGAGGCGGCTGAGCGACTGCTTCCGGGACTGCACCGAGCGGCCTAGCGAGCATCGCCGCCTCGCAGCGCCGCGTCGACGAAGGTGTTGGTGTAGGTCTCTTCGACCCTCACCTGCTTGTACCTGGGATTCAACTCGGCGAGCACGCGCCGCTCTTGCTCCGCCGCGCCCCTCGGCATGCGGCCGTCGCCGGCGAACATGGGGATCTCCTCTTTCAGCGTCCGCAAGTACGCGACGCGATCCGGCCCGCTGATCTCCGGCGGAATCACGGCGAGGATTTCCTCAGGGCTGTGCGAGTGGATGAACCTCAGCGTCCGCACGAATCCATCCGCCAGCCGCTGGGCGATCTCGGGATGCGCCTTCACCCGCTCGCTGGTCATGTAGATGGTCGAGGAAGGAAAGAGCGCGCCAAGGAACTTGCGCGTGGTCTCCGCGGTGGTGAGATCGGCGAAGACGGTGGCAACGCCTTGCGCTTCGTAGTACGCGCCGTCCGGCGTGGGCGCGACGACCAGGTCCGCGCCGCCGCTGCGCAGCATGGCGGCGATCTTGTCCTTGCTCTCGTTGGCGATGCGCGTGTAGTCGGAAATGGCGTGGCCGCCTGCCAGCAGCAGCGCGTTGGCGACCGTGGTCTTCGACGAACCTGCGCCGCCGGCGATGATGCGGCTGCCCGCGAGGTCCTTGGGCGTCCTGTACTTGTCTCGCGCGTGGTTGGCCACGAGCACCTTGGTGCCGGGCGTCACGCCGAGCGTGACCACGGCCTCGAAATTTCGGCCCGCGGCCCGGTTGACGACGGTGTGATGGTAGTAAGCCATCACCGCGTCCACACGGCCGCTCATCAGCATCTCGGCGGTGGGAGCGTCGTCGCGGATGTTCATCACTGTGACGCCCTCGAGGTATCCGAGCCGCTCCGCGAGAACCACCGGGAAGTTGCGGATGGCCTTGATCTCGTCGACCAACAGGACGATCCGCTGCTGCGCAGGCGGCGTTGCGGGAGCGGCGGAGCAGAGCAGGGCGAACATCGCAGCAATGTGTCTCATGGGATTTGCCTCGCAGGCGCTGGATCGGCGAGCACCGGCGTCTTCTCCGCGCGCACGTTCTTCTTGTTCTCGCTCACGGCCTTCCACTTCGCGTTCGCGGTCAGCCGGGCGCGCACCTTGGACACCACGGCGTCGCGTGCGGCGAGCGCCTGATCGTTGCGATACTCGAGCACCAGCAGCGACTGCCACGGCCGCCCCGCCGGGTAGCGCGCCAGATAGACGGCGTGGCTGGCGAGAATACCTTCCTCGGACCACCCGGCGAGTTGGGGAAGGACGTAGTCGTCCAGATAGGCGATGTACTCCGCTGTCGGAACCATGACCTCGTAAGGGATGACGAGGAAGACGGGCTCGCTTTCCTTCACCTGTCCGCGGTGGCGCACGAGGGTCGCCGGTACGGTGTCGATCGCCGTAGTCAGCGCCAGCACGTTTGCGGGAAGCCCTGCGGGAAAGTCGCGCTCGATCCTCTTCCAGCGCGCAGCGTCCTTCAGCGTGAGGATCGCCATCGCGTCCCAGCCGCGCGAGTCGACGTGACGCGAGAAGAGCAGCTGGTACGCCTGCAGTGCGCCTTCGTCCTTCCAGCGCTGCAGCTGCCGCGCGCCGGAGCCTTCCAGCTCCCGGCGGAACGCGGCGCGATTCCCGGGTGCGGCCTGACAGGCGATGATCACCGATGCCGCGTCCTCCGCGGCGACGGCCGGAGAGGCGAGCAGGGCGGCGAGGACGAGCGCGACCGTCATTGCCGCTCACCCTCACCGATTATGGTGAAGCCATCGTGAACGGCTCCTGAAATCCCTTTCAGGTTCCGTCAGCGGCCGAAGGCGTACCCGATGATCGTCTTGACGACCAGGCGGTTGGATGCGCCCGTCAACCCCTCTCCCACGGCGACGTTGAGCTCCACTCCTCGCCAGGAGAGCACGTCGATCGCCTCGAACAGGTAGTGCTCCTGCTGCGCGACGGGGAGGAAGGAGCGCACCGGCCCCAGCGAGGCGAAGTATTCGACGCCGAGCGCGAGCCCGGCGAGCTTGACCTTCGCCATCGCGCCCGGCTCGAGACTCGGACCCTCGTGGCCGTCCGGCGCCGCCAGCGACATTCCGAGGTTGGGATTGATGGCGAAGAGCCAGCGGTCGTCTTCCCAGGCGACGATGGGCCGCACCTCGGCGCCCCAGCGCGAACGATCATAGGACGCCGGCAGCAGCGACAGCTCGAGGTTGATCCCCAGCCGCAGATGCTCGTGCCACCCGGGCGGGGTGACGAACTTGGAGCGGAGCTTGGCGCCCGCATAGTCAAAGGTGCCATCCGGCCGCAGCGAGCCCTGCAGATATCCGCCCAGCTCCCAGAACGACGTTACGCCGTACGACGGCTCCAGGGTCGCGTGCGCCTGGTGGTCGGGCGGCAGCTCCGGACTGACCGAGGACCGCAGGCCGCGGGCCACGTAGTTCAAGTGCAGCTCCAATCCAGGCTCGCCGGCGCTGTTCGCGGTCCCGTCGTAGACCTGGATTTCGAACGGGTCGAGCGCCGCGGCGGGCAGTGAGAGCAGCGACACGGCAACGAGCAGCCGGATCATCGCGGTCACTCGTGGGGAGCGAAGGTGAGGATGGTGAATGTGTCGGGGTAGTAGCGGTTCGGATAGAAGGGCGCGACCGCGCGGTTGATCCTCTTCTCGGGATCGGCCGTGCCTTCGGCGGTCACCAGGTAGACCTTCTTCGTCTTCGAATCGAGCGCCATCGTGCGCGCGTAAGGCCGCGTGGTGGTGGCTTCGGACAGCCGGTACGTGTCGGCGTCGAGCTGATCGTAGATCACCAGGTTCGCGTCGACGCCGTTGGACGTGTAGACCTTGTGCGCCGCGGCGTCGTAGACCACGCCGTCATTGCCCCGCCCGATCTCGTGCGTCGAGATCACTCGCCCCGACTGCGCGTCCATCACCGCCAGCACCGGCTTGGCGCCGCGGCAACCGACGAAAACGCGCTGGCCAGCGCGGTCGTACGCCACGCCGGTGGGCTGCTCGCAGCCGTCGGTCTTCCACTGCGCGTCGAGCCGGTGGGCGGCCATGTCGATCTTCGCCACCAGGTTGCGGTCGCGCAGCGCCATGAAGAGATGGCCCTCGCCGTCGGGAACGGCGCCATCCAGCTTCTTGCTCTCCATCGGCAGCGCCCCGAGCGGCTTGCCGGTCTTCGCCTCGAGAAACGCGATCTTCTGACTGTCGCCCATGGTGAAAGCGATCTGCTTCGTCACCGGATCGTAGATGCCGGCATCGGCGTCCTCCCCCAGCTTGATGCGCTCGATGGTCTCCAGCGTGGAGAGGCGGAACGCGGTGGTCGAGCCGTCACCGTTGGTGGTGTAGCCGCGGTCGAATTCCGGCACCAACGTGACGGCGTTGGCGTCGTCCGAGTTGGCGATGGTGCGCACCACGCGTCCGGCTTTCACGTCGTAGACGGTCACGCCGTCGGCGCGGCGACCGATGAACAGATAGCCGCGGCGCTCATCGAGCGTCACGTAGTCCCATTCCGGCGAAGGGCTCTTGAGGACCGCCGACGCTTCCAGCCGGTAGAACTGCTGCGCCGGCGCGACCTCGAAGCGGAGGATGGCCGCTCCGGTCCTGCCCTCGCCGGGCGAGACGGCGACGAAGAGCCGCTTCATCTCCGGTACCAGGATACCGGTTTTCGCGCCCGGCGCTGTCGGTACGCGCGCCAGCTCCCGGTAATGGTCCGCGTCGTCCTGCTGGAACACGCCGATGTACCCTTCGCCGCCGAGCGCATAGATACGCCGGTTGGCGGCGTCCCAGATGACCTGATCGCACCGCTCGGGCGCCTTGAAGCTGGCCACCGTCGCGCCGCCATTGGCGTCGAGGACGATCAGCTTCCCGGGTTTGCGCGTGATCACGAACAGGCGACGGTGCTCCTCGTCGAACGCGAGGGGCGCGTTCTGTTCCGCTTCCTTGATCGGCCAGGTCGTGATCACCTTGAGGTCGCGCTTGTCCACCACCGCCATCTCGTTCCTGCCGGTGACGTTGACGTAGAGGCGGCTCCCCTTCTCCTCCACGGCCACGGCTTCGACCTTGTCGGTATCGAATTCGAGGTCGCCGAGGCGCTTCAGGGTCAGGGGATCGACGGCCGACAGATATGTCTTGTGCATCTTCGCGTCGCGGCCGCCGTTGACGATGTAGAGACGACCAGTGGAGGCGTCGTACGCCATCGCGTCAGCGGCGGGCGCCGCCAGCCGAAGCGTCTGCTCCGCGCTCCCGTCGATGATCCGCGTAGCCATCGCCTCGCCGCCGCTGTCGGTGACGATCAGGCGTTTCTTCTCCGGCAGGTAGAAGACCCCGTGCGGCGTATCCACGACGCCCCGCAAACTCTTGCGCAGCGCACCGGTCTTCAGGTCGAAGACGTCGAGCGAGCCGTGGTCCTCGGCTGCGAGCCACAGCCGGCGGCTTGGCAGGTCATATGCGAAATGGTCGAAGTCGCCGGTGTAGCCGGGCATCTCGGTGCGGCCTGCGAGGCGCAAGGCGTCGGTGGCGGCGCGGGCGGGAATCACGGCGCTGAGGGATGCGAACAAGACTGCAACGGTGGCTCTCATCTTCATGCCTCTTTTTCAGGGATCCAGCTCGACCAGCTTCTCCAATGAGGGAATGCGTGCGCGGAGCTCGTCGCGAATCTTTTCTGCCTGGGACACGAAGGCCTTCCCGTCGTCGCCCTTGCGCAGCGGCCACCCGACGGTGAGCGCACCGACGGCGCCGCCGTTGGCGTCGAGCAGCGGGAGCTCCACCTCGTACCGCTTGCCGCCCGACTGCGCGCCGGCGCGCGGTTGCCCCGGGACGAGCTCGTCGGCCTTCATCCCGATGCGGCCGAAGCTGGAGGCGACGATCACGTAGTCGCGACCCTTCGGCGGCCGCGCGTGCAACGCCAACAGATCGATCTCGGCATGGCGGGTGAGCGTCGCGTCGATCAGCTTCTGCGCGTAAGTCCTGGTGGTGGCGAGCGACTCGAAGGGGTACGGTTCCACCAGGGATCCCGCGTCGCGAATTCGCCGCGCCAGCCAGTCGCGGATGGACACCGCTCGCTTCTCCAGAGCGGCCTTGCTCGCACCCCCTCGATAAGGAAAGACGATGCCGAGCGCGCCGATGGTGTTACCGGCGAGGTCGTGCATCGGCATCTCCACTTCGAAGCGGCTGCCGCCGTGGGCCACTTCCAGGTTGGTGTTGCCGGTGGTGATGACGCGCATATCGTCGTCGTCTGCTACCTTGCCGATCCGGCCGATGTTGGACGCGATGATCGGGTAGGTCGCCACGCCGGGCGGCGAGACGTGCATGACTACGACGAGCAGGCCGCGCTCCTTCGCCGTCACCTGATCGACCAGCTCCTGGCCGTACCCCTTCACGGGTAGCTGCTGAGCGCGCAGCGGCTGGGCAAGAGCGAAGGCGGCGAGGGCGAGGAGAGCGGTCCGCATGCGTCACTCCAGCTTGGCCCGCTCTTCGCGGACCGTTTCGGGTGTGAGCGGGATGTAGACGCCTTCCCGCGCGACCACGTCCTGCCCCTCGCGGCTGAGGACGAGCTGGAGGAATTCCTTCACCTTCGGCTCGAGCGCCTTGCCAGGCGGGCGGTTGACGAAGATGTAGACGAAGCGGCTGAGGGGGTAAGCGTGCGAGTAGACGTTCTCGACGGTGGGCGCGAGGAACGGTGTGCCCTCCTTTTCCGCGATCGGCAGCACCTTGACGTTGCTCGTGACGTTGGAGAGCAGCGCATAGGTGAGTCCGCCGGGCTTGTGCGCCATGTCCTCTGCAGCGACGGTGAACGCGTGAGTGAAGCCCTTGCCCTTGACGAACTCGATCCCGTCCCTGTAGTCGCCGCCGAGCAACAGCCGCTGCTTGAGGAACTGCTCGATGCCATTGACGGGCTTGAGCCCGTAGAGGTGGATGGGCCGCGCTGCCCAGTCGCCCTTCAGTCCGACGTCGCCCCAGGTCCGGATGTCCGCGTGTCCGCGCAGCCGGGTCTTCGAATAGATGGCATCGAGCTGGGCCATGGTCAGGCCCTGGAGGGGATTGTCCTTGTCGACGAAGATGACCGAGGTGGCCGTCTTCCCCAAAGAACCCACGCTGCCGGTCGCCACCTTGATGGCGAGCGGCTTGTAGCCGAACTTGTCGACGAATGCCTTCTCCTCGGCCGGCAACAGCTCGCGGCCCACGGGAGCCAGCTCGGCGCGTCCGTCAGTGAGCGCCGGGCCGCCGGTGCCGGAGGCGCGCGCCTCCATCGTGACGCTGAGGCGCGGATACGCCTTGCGGAAGAGCCGCACCCAGCCGAGCGTGATCTCGTCCATCACGTCGGCGCCGACCAGGTGCAGTTCCTCCTCGGGCGCGACGGTGAGCTCGGCTGGTTTCCAGGAGGCGATGGCCGGATCGACGGCGAGCCGGTGCTCGGGCGCCGCATACTTGAGCGCGAAGGCGGGCGCGGCGGCGAGGGCGGCGAGAATCGTTGCGATGCGAAGCGCGCGCATGATCATCTCGCCGGCTTGAAGAGGTCGGGGTACGAAGCGATCCGCTGTTTCAGGTCGTCGCGCAGCGCGGTGGCGGCGACGAAGAACTCGGTCTCGCTTTTCGCCACCGGCGAGGGAGTCTTGTAGGCGAGCACCAGTAGCCCCACGTTCTCGCCCGACGAGTCGCGCAGCGGCATCATCATCACGAACTTCTTCACCGCGTCGTTCGCTCTGTGCCAGCGCGGGTCGACGATGGTGATGCCCTTCGTGATGACGTCGACGTCGTCGGGATCGTCGGGGTTGCCGATGCGCTCGGGGAACGAGCCGGCGAACATGGTGTAGACCTTGTCGAGTCCCGGCGGGACGCCGTGGAACGTCACGCTGATCAGCTCGGGATGCTGCGACATGATTTCGTCGGCCAACGCCTGCGCGCGGATCTTTTCCGCCGGCGCGGTCCAGTTCTTCTTCTTGGGGCCCTCGGCGGCCCAAAGGACCGAGGCGTAGGCGAGGCAAAGGGCGGCGGCGAGCAGGGACCGGATGACCTTCATCGGAATCTCCAGAGTCGCTTCGGCGACGCGCGCGAGATTGACGCGGCCGACTAAAGACAACCTGACGCGATTCTGAAATCCGTTTCAGGTCATGACCGGCAGGGCTCTCCCGCCCGGTGGACAGACGCCCGATCGTGCCCTTGGAACGACTCCGACACAGGTATAGGGAATCCCCAGTACCCGCTGCCGCACCGAAGGTGCGGCTTTGCGGCTACGCTCTAGGCTGTACACGTTAAAGACCACAGGGCTCCCGTCCGGGGGATGGACCGTGAAGGTCTTGATCATCGAAGATCAATTTCGTCTCGGCGAGTTCCTGCAGGCAGCGCTCACCGAATGCCGTTACACGGCGCGCTGGGTCCGCACCTGCAAGGACGCCTCCGACGCGCTCGCCGATACGCCCTTCGATCTGGTGGTTCTCGACCTCGGGCTGCCCGATGGCGACGGCATGGAACTGCTCAAGGAGTGGCGCAAGAGCGGCTTCAACGAGCCGGTCTTGATTCTCAGTGCGCGCGACTCGGTCGAGGATCGGGTCAAAGGACTCGATCACGGCGCCGACGACTACATGCCCAAGCCTTTCAGCCGTGAGGAGTTGCTCGCGCGCATCCGCTCGCTGGTCCGGCGGCAGTCCACCGTCAAGCAGACGGTGCTCGAGCACGCGGGCATCCGCCTCGACCTGCTCGGACATACCGTGCAGGTCAACGGCAAGCCCGTCGATCTCACCAGCCGCGAATATGCGCTGCTGGAGATCTTCATGCAAAACCACGGGCGCATCCTTCCCCGTACCCTGATCACCGACAAGATCTGGGCCTCGAGCTACGACGTGGACACCAACCTGCTGGACGTCTACATGAGCCGGTTGCGCGCCAAGCTGGAGTCGACCTCGGGCAAGCCTCTCTTCAAGACGGTGCGCGGGGTCGGATATCAGCTGCTATGAAGTCGATTGGAACGCGGATCGCGGCCTGGTACGCGACCGCTGCCACCGCTACTCTCGCCTGCCTCTTCGTCGTCGGTTACCTGCTGCTGGAGAAGCAGCTGGTTCACGGCCTCGATCTGCTGATCGAGACGGAATTCCGTCAGATCGAGACGCGTCTGGGACCGGACTACCGCACCCTCAGCCCGCAGGCGATCGAGACGCGCATCCGCGAGATTACCGACTACGCCTCGACGCTGTTCTACATCGACATGCACATCCCGGGGAAAGGGGTGATCTTCCGCTCCACCAACCTGATCGGTCACGACATTCCCGACGTTCCCGGCGCGCGCAGGTACACGATCGAGGTGCCCGACATCGGCGAGGTGCGCGCCGAGGAATTCCACAAGATGCCCTTCGAGGCCACCATCGCCACGCCGATGCGGCCGGTGCGCGACGTGATGGACAGCTACATCAAGGTCTGCGTGCTGCTGCTCGCGGCAATGGTGATCGCCAGCCTCGTCATCGGGCGTGCGCTGTCCCGCTTCGTTCTCTGGCCGGTGCGGTTGATCCGGGACACCGCCAAGCGCCTCGGTCACGACAATCTGAGCGAGCGGATCCCGGTCCCCGACGTCCACGACGAGATCTCGGACCTGGCGCGGCTGCTGAACGAGATGTTCGATCGTCTGGAGGTCTCCTTCCACCAGGTGCGCCGCTTTACCGCCGACGCTTCGCACGAGCTGAAGATCCCGCTCTCGCTCATCAGCCTGCACGCGGAGAAGATGCTGGTGGACGGCAACCTCCCGCCTGCGCAGCGCGAGGCGGTGCAGGTGCAGTTGGAGGAGATCGCGCGCCTCAACCGGATCATCGACGAGCTGCTCTTCCTCTCCAAAGCCGACGCGCGCGCGGTCAAGCTCGATCTGCGGCCGCAGAGCCCGGCGCCTCTGGTGCAGGCTTTCGCCCAGGACGCCTCGGTGCTCGCCGAGCACCACGGCCGCCGCTTCAGCTTCGAGCACCAGGGCGAAGGGAACGTCGCCCTCGATTCGAAGTGGATGCGCCAGGTGCTGCTCAACTTGCTGACCAACGCCATCCACGTTTCGCCCGCCGACGGATTGATCTCGATGCACTCGGAGCTCACCGCGGAGCGCTGGCGTGTGAGCATGGAGGACCAGGGGCCGGGCCTGACCGCCGAGCAGCGCGAACGGATGTTCGAGCGCTTCGTCCGCCTGACCACGCCGCGGAACGATTATGACGGCAGTGGCCTGGGCCTCGCCATCTGCCGCAGCATCGTTACCCTGCACGGCGGGCACATCTCGGCTGCGCCGGGTTCCCAAGGCCGCGGGCTGCGGGTGACCACGGAAATTCCCACCCCGCCAGCTACGGCGTGACGCGATGTGTCCTGAAAGGGAATTCAGGGATGCGTCAGGGTGGATTCAGACTCGGGTTGCATTCTCGGGGCACACTTTCGCAGGAGTGCTGCCCATGCCGCACGGCCCCTGGATGAGAATCGCGATCGCCGCCGCCGGACTTGCCGCCCTCTGTATCACGATGCGGCCCGCAATCGCCCGCGAGCCGGAGAAAGGCTCCGACACCGGCCAGCCGCCCGTAGCCAGGAGCTACGGACAATACCTCGTCGAGCGGACGCGGACGCGCCATCCGGAGCTGATCGGCCTCGATCTCCATGCCACGCCGCCCAACGCGCCGCGCTCGGTGGTCATCGCCTCCCTGGATCGCGATCGTGTGGGCCGTGAAAGCGACGTGCGCGCGCTGGAGGTGGTCAAGACCAGCAAGCCGGCGGTGGCCGTCGACGGGCAGACCGGGCAGCGCATCGAAGTCGACGTCCCGCTGCAGGACAAGTCGGGGAACATCATCGGCGCCATGCAGGCCGTCTATGCGTACGCCAAGGGCGAAGATGAAGCGCGCTTTCTCACCCAGGCGGAGGCGCTGCGGGGTGAGATGCAGCGGCAGATTCCCACGGTGGCGAAGCTCGTCCAGCCGGTGCGGCCGACTGAAGGACTCGACATCGGCGGTACCCAGTCGCTCCCCACCACCAAGGAGATCGTCTCCGGTAAGGCGCTGGCGGAGAACGAGCAGGAGGGCTACGCCGAGGCCGTCAAGCACGTGGCGGGCGTCGCGCCGGCCAACTCGAAGGGCAGCGCCAACGACTCCATCTACATCCGCGGCATCAAGCTCAACCTCTTCTCCAATTACCGTATCAACGGGGGCCTGCCGGTTGCCGGAGTCATCACCATGCCTAACGAGGACAAGACGCGCCTCGAGACGCTGAAGGGCGCCAACGCGCTCCAGTTCGGCGTGGCGAGCCCGGCGGGCATCATCAACATGATCACCAAGCGCGCCGGCGAGAATGACGTCACGAGCGTGAGCGGGGCCGCCAGCAGCTTCGGCCAGTTCGGCGGAACGTTCGACGTCGGCCGCCGCTACGGCGACGAAGGCCAGTTCGGCATGCGCATCAACGGGTCGGCGACGGCGCTCGAGAATGGCGTGCGCGGGCTCGGCGGCGACGGTGAGTTCGCCAGCGCCGGCCTCGACTACCGCGTCGACCGCCTCACGCTACAGGGCGACTTCGAATACTACCGCAAGCACGTGCCCGAGCAGGCAGGAATCAGCCTGCTCGATCCCGTCAACGGCAGGGTTCCCATCACGCCCGTACCCGATCCACGCAATCTCCTTTCGGGGCCGTGGGCCATCTACACGCCCGAGACCACCAACGCGCAGCTGCGCGCGGACTACCTCGTCGCCGACAACTTCAAGGTGGTGGCGGAGGGAGGCCGCTCCTACTCGGATCGTTCGCGCTTCACCACCCGCATCGGCGGCTACGACATCAATACCGGCGCGGGGGGCGCGGTCCGCGTCTCGACCGTCTCGCAGAACTACCGCAACACCTTCGGCATGCTCGAGACGCAGTCCGCCTTCGCCACCTGGATGCTCAAGCACGAGCTGACCTTGGGCGGATCGGTGACCGACCGGCGTGCGGAGACGCCACAGAACCGCAAGGAATTCATCCTCCCGCAGACGCAGAACATCTTCGACCCGATCGCGCTCGCCCCGCCCGTTTTCAAGGGCTCGCCCACGCCGCTGCCGCTGCAGATCAGCCGGGACGGCGGCGTCTACGTCTACGACACCATCTCTTTCAATCCCCGCGCACCCAGGCTGCTGCTCGGCATGCGCTACACAGAGGACTACGAGAACAACGGCAAGGCCTACGATCCGGTGAGCTGCATCAAGTGCGGGCCCAACACCAGCTGGATCGCGCTGCCTTCCTTCGGCGCGCTGTGGGACGTCATCCCCGGTCTCACCATCTTCGGCAGCTATATGGAAGGCCTCGAGGCGGGCGGTACCGCGCCGGCCAACGCTTACAACGCCAACGAGATCCTGCCGGCGCAGGTGTCGACGCAGAAGGAAGTGGGCGTTCGCACCTCGTACTTCAGAGGCTTGACTGCCAGCATCTCGCTCTTCGAAATCGACAAGGCCAACGCGGTCACCGATCCGAACCCCAATGCGTACTGCGGCGGCAATCCCATGTGCTACGTCAACAGCGGCCAGATCAACTACAAGGGTGTGGAAGCGACGGTGAACGCCGAGCTGACACGACTCTTCACCCTCGACATTGGCTGGCAATGGCTGCGCGCGATCCAGAACAGCCCTGATCCGAAGTTCAACGGCCTGGCGCCCGAGAACACGCCCAGGTCGATCGGGAACGTCCGCTTGGGCTTCCGCGTGCCCTGGGTGTCCGGCCTGACGTTGAACGCGGGCGCCTCCGGCGTGACCAGCCGCTACGTCAACTTCCAGCAGCAGGGGTCGATCCCCGGTTACGTTCTCTATTCCGCGGGCGCCAGCTGGGTGATCAGCGACCGGGCGCTCAACCTGCGTCGCCTGACCTTCCTGCTCAACGTCGATAACCTGACCAATCTCCGCTACTGGAACTCGGTGCAGACGGGAACGTACGGCATCGGCATGGATCGCACGATCAAGATGACCATGAAGATGGATTACTGATGCTGTACGCGCTCGCAGTCATCGGGTTGCACTCTGCCGTTTCGTCCCCAGTCCACGCGCTAGCGGTTGAGCACCCGATGGTGGAATGGGTGGTGCCCGCCCTGCCGACCAACAGGCCGCAGACGCCTGAGGAGGCCGAGGAGGGCCGCAAGTCGGGACGCAAGCTGCCGCCGCCCGAGGTGCTGCAGCCGACGCTCGATCCCGCATTGCCCGCCTACGTTCCGGTTGGTGCAGAAGTGGTTCGAGAAGTTCCGCGCTTACCATCCCGAGGTCAATCTCTCCGTCTCGCCGCCGTATGCCGGTAGCCTGGGAGCGACAGAGCTCGTCAACCAGCGCCTCGACTTCGTCTTCGTGTCCCGCGAGCTGAGGCCCGACGACATTCGCGATTTCAAGGCGAAGTTCGGCTACGACCCGCTGAGCGTCCCCGTCTGCGGCGGCTCGTATCGTCACTTCGGCGCGCTGGATGCGGTGGCATTCTTCGTCAACAAGGACAACCCCATCGAGAAGCTCACGTTCGAGCAGATCGACGCGATCTATTCGACGACGCGCCACCGCGGCGCGAAGCCGATCCGCAACTGGGGGGATCTCGGCCTTGGCGGCGAGTGGGCCGACAAGCCGATCCATGCCTACGGGATCAAGCCATGGAATGGCTTCGAGGAGTTCGTCCGCCAGCGGGTCCTGAGCAAGGACGGAAAACGCGGCGAGTGGCGAGACGACATGGTTTCCGAGAAATTGGTCTTCCCGATGGCGAAGCACGTGGCCGACGACAGGTATGGTATCGCCTATTCGGGAATCGCCTACCTCGACCAAGCGGTGCGCGTCCTGCCGCTCGTCGCCAATGCCGGAGATACTCCGCAGTCTCCGACCTACGAGAACGTCGCGCTCGCGACTTATCCGCTCAGCAGGCTGATCTATTTCAACGTCAACAAGGCGCCGGGCAAGCCGCTGCCGCCCGCACTGGACGAGTTCCTCCGTTTCATCCTCAGCCGCGAAGGCCAGCAGGTGGTGCTCGACCAGGCCAGCTACCTTCCACTTCGCGCGACGCAGGTGCAGTCCAGCCGCACGAATTTCGTCAGCGCGCGGTGACGATCACAGCCGAGGCCGCTACGCCGCGAACCCGAATACCAGGTTGAGGACGAACGCCAGGATGGCCGTGTTGTAGATGAACGAGAGCACCGCGTGCAGCAACACGGCTCGGCGAATCTGCGGACTCGAGACCGTGGTGTCGGAGACCTGGAAGGTCATCCCAAGAGTGAACGCGAAGTACGCAAAGTCGAAGTAGGTCGGCGCCGCTCCGCCGGCGAACTCGACACCTCCGACGCCCTCCACGTCTTCCCGATAGTAGAGGTGGGCGTAACGAAGTGTGAACGCTGTGTGCGTCAGGGCCCAGCAGAGCGCGATGTTCGCCAGGCACAGAGCAACCAGAGCATCTCCTTCGCTTCCGGCGATCGACTTCGCACGGCTGACGAGAGCGGTCGTGGCCAGCAGGCTGGCGCTAGAGCTGAGAACCACGATCAAGTACACCGCCGTCCGGCCGGGATCGTCGGCCGCTGCTCGAATTCGCGTCGCAGCGGCAGAGCACGAGACGATCGTGAACCACGACAGGGCCAGGAGAGTGAAGCCTCCGGCATCCCACGCCGCCAGCGCCGTGAGTGTGCCCGACGCGTGCAGGCCGGCACTCAGGGCAAGCGCCACCACGGCGGCGATGCTGAGCGAGATCGCCGCTCGAGGGACGGCATGGGGCGGTTGGACGAGCACAGCACAGGATACTTCGTAGATCCGGGGACACGATACGCAACTCATGCCAAGTTGAGCAGCCAGATGATCCGGTGGGCCAAAGAAGGGGAGGCGGAGCAGATCGCCGGCATCATCAATGCCGCGTTCGAGATCGAGCGCGAGTTCAGGCAAGGCGAGCGCACGTCGGTCTCCGGGATTCGCGAGCTGATCGAACGCGAGTCGCTCCTGGTGGCCGAGCGCGATGGGGCGCTGATCGGTGCCGTCGAAGTCCGTGTCGCCGGACCCACCGGATACTTTGGGATGCTGGCCGTCGACGCGTCGTCGCGCCACGCAGGCGTGGGCCGGGCGCTGGTGGAGGCCGCCGAGGATCACTGTCGCCGCGCCGGCTGCACCGTCATGACCATGAGCACTGGCGAAGAGCGGGTGGAGCTGATCCCCTATTACGAAAAGATGGGCTACCGGCTGACTGGCATCGAGCCCTCGGCCAAGCCAGCGTTCAAGCGCGTGATCCGCGTCGTGAAGATGGAGAAGCGACTGTCGCCATGATCTCGCCAGCGGCCTGGTGAACGCCGATCAGCTCATTGCCGGCATGCAGAACATCATCGACGTGATGAAGGACGCGACGAACCCGGACATCATGAGCCCGATCCTCGAGTTCGGCGATCACATCCATCCGAACCCGTTTGGATATCTCCGGATCGGGCAGGCAGTGGATCTGTCGGCTCTTCAAGGCGCCAACTAATCAGGCGACGCAACCGCCCTGGAGCTGGTGTCGATGTTTTCGACACTGCTCGCAATCCCGGCAGGCGCGGACGGCTCGGATCTCTGTACGACGGCCGCCGTGTCGGGTTTGCGCTTGGCACGAGATGTGAACAGGCCTCGTAGCGGAGGTCGATCATGGCACGCAAGCGGGACGAGGTCTGGCACACGATGAATCCCACCGAGTCGGCGAAGGCCGTAGCGCGATTGATGGAGGTGTCCTTCCAGCGCGACCTCGCCCAGCGCGCGGAGCAGTTGCGGCTCCTCGAAGCCGCTGCCCGCTGCGGCGCCCTCTTCTCCGGTGCCGAAGGCGCCAACTGGGGCATCGCGTAAGCAGGCTGCGTAACGCATCTGCCACTCGAGCGTACTGACCCGGTAACCACGCGACCTGGTTGCCCAGGGCGCTCGAGGAGGAACTTGTATGCGTCAGAGGGCGCAGTCTATGTGCTCACCAACGCGCCCGCCGGGAACGCCGTGCTCGTCTACGACCGCGGCGGCGACGGCTCGCTCTCCGCGGCCGGCATCTACGCGACCGGCGGTGCCGGCAGCGGCGCCGGGCTCGGGTCGCAGGGCGCCATCACCGTCAGCGACGACGGCCGCCTGCTCTTCGCCGTGAACGCCGGCAGCAACACCGTGTCGTCGTTTCGCGTCCGATCGGACGGCCTGGACATCGTCGACGTCGCCGCGAGCGGTGGGACGATGCCGACCAGCGTGACCGCGCGCGGGGGCCGCGTCTACGTTCTGAACGCAGGCGTTCCCAACGGCGTGAGCGGCTTCACGGTGGACGTGAAGGGGCGGCTCAGGCCGATTCCCGGATCGAATCTGCCTCTCAGCGCAGCCTCCACGGCGGCAGCGCAAATCGGCTTCGACGACGAGGGCGACACGCTGATCGTGACGGAGCGCGCGACGAACCGCATCGTCACCTACGAGGTCGGTGCGGACGGTCCCTCACCGGGCCCTTCGTGCACGCCTCGACGGGCCCGACGCCGTTTGGCTTCGCCGTCGACAAGCGCAGCACGCTCTTCGTCTCCGAGACGGGCGCGGGCGGCGGCGCGTCGTCGTATCGGATCCGCGATGCCGGCGGTCTCGACGGGATCAGCTCGATGGTCATGACGGGCCAGCGCGCTGCTTGCTGGGCCGTCGTCACGAGGAACGGCCGTTTCGGCTACGTCATCAACGCCGGCACTGGAAACATCTCGGGCTTTGCCATCGGATCCGACGGCTCGGCGACGCTGCTCGGCGCAAACGGGATCACCGCCACCACTGGCGGCAACCCGACGGACGCGGCGCTCTCCCACGACAGCCGGAACCTCTACGTGCGGGTCGCAGCGCTCGGCGAGATTGCAGTGTTCTCGATCGAGTCGGATGGCTCGCTAACCCCGCGGCCATCCCTCAACGGCACGCCTGCCGGATTGGCCGGCCTGGCCGCCTGGTAAATCCGGGGACACGATGTGCAACTCATGCGACGCGACCTGGCACGCTCGATTGGCACGGTCAATTGCGTATCGTGTCCCCGAAACTCCTTACGGAACCGCGGCCGCGTTCGCCTGGTTGATCAGGAACGACGCATCTTCCGGCAACAGCAGCCGCGCTCCGACGAGCGCGTTTGCCGCTGCAGTCACCTTCGCGACGTAGTCCGCATGCGTCGGATACCGTTCCTGCAGCGACGGCCGGGGATCGCGCACCGCGTTCCGCTCGGCGAGGGTGCGGAAGAACGGAATGTACGCGCCGTTCAGGTCGCAGGAATCGCCCTCGCTGAACCCGGCTTTCCTTACGCCCCAGCCCAGATACGTCCCGACCGGCACCAAGCGCATGGTGCTCGGCAGGCCGCCGACGGTGTTACCGTCAGTGTCCACCGCCGGCACGCGCACGCTATAGGCGCCGCGCCTGATCGGCGGCTCCGCCATCACGCCCGAGATGTCCTCGACGTTGAACGCCGGTCCGCGGTCCAGGTAGAACTTCTGCGTGGTCACGCCCTGGAGCGTGAAGTTCACCGCGGGCATGTACGGATAGTGGATGGCGGAGAGTGGCACCAGCGTGCCGGACTTTAGCGTCGGGTACAGACTCGCCGGCGGCTCCCTGCCGTTCACGATCCATTCGCGGAGCGCGACCAGCAGCGCCCGCTGCCCGTGAATGAAGGGGTTCGGGTTGTTGGACAGCTGGCAGCCTGCTGGCGGACCGGGGATGACCGTGGGCGGTTGTCTGGTGACATCGCCGCCGCCGTGGCGCGTGGCCGTATACAGATAGATCCGGACGTTCTTGGGAATCTTCAGATCGTGCGTGCTGTCCGAATCGGTGGTGACGAGCGCCATCAACGCCTGCCAGTACTCGGTATCCGTGTTCGTGTGGAAGATCTTCGGGCAGCTGCGCGTCCTGCGGCAGCGGTCGAGCTGACCCGCGGTGATGCCGGCAATCCTGTCGTGGCTCACGCCCCAGGTCTGTGACGACTCCGCGCCGGGGTACTGCCGCTCCGTATGCTGCGTCCCGGACAGGCGATCGGGTTGGCCGAAGCGCACGTTGAAGGCGCCGCGGTTGGAGGACTTGTGGGGGATGGCGCCTTCCAGGACGAGATTGCGATTCTCATCCTGGTTGAATCCCAGCTGGATGAAGGTACGGATCCAGCGTCCGCTCTGGGACGAGCCATAGATGATGGCGTTCTTGATGGAGTTGCCGAGCGGATTTTCGGGGATCGCCGCAGCAGCGGGACAGGAGGCCTTGTTGCGCCCCTCGAGGCCGTCGTCGTCGTCATCGTCATCCCTGCCACGCGCCTCGTCGTGGTCCTTGCCGCAGTGTCCCGTGCTCGCGCCGTTGCTGTTTCTCAGGAACGAGATGAAGTCGCGCGTCGCCGCGAATCCAAGGCCGAGCACGGTAGGGTTCTTCGCGTCGTAGAGCAGCTCGTAGATGTGGTTCGTGTCGAAGTTGCCGCTCAGGCAGACCTTGATCGTGCTCGGCACGCCCGGAAACGGAACTGACGAGCAGTCGGCGAACGCCCAGTCGCGGTTTGAAATCGGCTCGCGCGCGTCGTCCTGATGGACGCGCCGCGTGAGCGTCGCACCGACGTTGCTGGTGCTGACGGCCTCGTACGAGGGCGGAGTGGTGATGTTCACGGTGCTCGCCGGCGCACTGAGGATGTATTCGGCCCGGATGCGGTTGACGATCTCCGTTCCGTTCCTGTTTCTCGCCACCGGAATGCGGACTTGCAGGCCGGTCGCCACGTCGCCCTCCCAGCCGTTGTCGGACAGGACGTATCCCTGCCGCTGCACGAAACCGTCGCCGACGCCACTGTCGCCCGAGCCGCCGACGTTCAGCTCCACGCTCCTGACGTTCCCGCGGTTCGGCACGTCGTGAAGCAGGGTGCCGTTCGCCTTCGACATATCCACCGGCTTGTTCAGCCAGAAATCCACGTTGTACTCGACCATTCCGCGGGCGTTGCGCGGCGCGAGCTTGATGTCGGTGATGACCTCGTTCAGCGGGTCGTTCGGATCCACCTCGCCGAAGACGACGCCGCGCAGCGTCTCGTACTGTCCGACGCTGCCGAACGACGCGCCACCAAAGGCGACGGCGCGCGAGTTGATCTGGACCCTCGTGATGCGGGCTTCCGCCGCTCCCGCCAGTGCGAGCGGCAACAAGCCGACCAATGCCTTTTTGACGAAACGACGCATCGTTTCCCCCTCTCGATGTCCGACTTACGGCGCATCGCCACATGCGCCGCGTGGAGGGCGCGTTTCAAGGCCGCTTGCGTCATGGTCGAGAGAACTTGATGGCGAATGTGACGCGCATCACTGACCGTACTCCGGCGTTCTCGTCACCGTTCCGGGCTCACCCGTGATCGGAGCGCCCGGTGCCGATTTCATCTTCCACCCGTGTGTCGCTGTTTCTCGCCCTTGCCGTCAGCGCAGCACGTGCCGACGTCCGCTGGAGCGCCGACTTCGCCAACGACGATCTCAAGCAGTGGGGAGTGATTCAGTGCGGCGGGCAGGGCGGCACCTGTCCCTGCCTGGCTCCGTTCTACGATCCGGCAAATCAGGTGAACTACGGCTCGGGGAGCTGCTCCACCAGCAACTCCAACACCCCGCTCTCGGTCGCGCCGGCGAACGGGCGGTTCCAGATCGTCAGCCCACCCCCGGGACAGGAAAATACCGGAAAGGCGATGCGCATCGAGCTGCGCAACGGCGATCTCTGGCCGTGCGCCAGCGGTTGCGCCTCGCCGACGACACGCAACGAGGTGGTGCACTCGATGGACAGCGGCACCACCAAGCCGACCTACTACCGGGCCGGCGACGATCGATACTTCGCCTGGAGCACGTACTTTCCCGCGGAGTTCGCGCGCTGGACCTGCAAGGGCACCGACAGCAACTGCCCCAACGGCATCCCCAACTCGAATTACAACCCATGGAACGTGGTCACGCAGTTCCACCAGAGCGGAGACAGCGGCGTGAACCCGCTGGGGATCGACCTGCGGCGGACCAGCCTGTCCTCGCAGAACAGCTACGCGATCGTCCTCCTCTACGCCTACAACAACGGCTCGTCGGATCGCGAGCTGTGGCGCCAGGAGCTGCAGGCCGGCAATTGGTACGACTTCGTTCTCCACGTGAGGTTCTCGCAGGGGAGCGACGGCGTCCTCGAACTGTGGGTCGGCAACAACGGCGGTCCGAAGGCGCGCCAGACGCTCGCGTGTCCCGCCGGCGCCTCGATCACCTGCAACGGCGCCACGCTCTATTCGGACGGCGCGGACTACCTGAAGCAGGGGCTGTACCGGAATTCGTCCATCGCGGACACTTCCGTCATCTTCCACAAGGGCATGATGGACGGCGACACCTTCGCCGACGTGACCGCTGCTCCTCCGGTCAGCGACGATTTCTCTCTGAGCGCGAGCCCGGCGTCGCAGACCGTCGCCCCCGGCGCCAGCGCGACCTACGACGTCCAGACCGCCGCCACAGCGGGCACTGCGCAGACGATTTCGCTCTCCACGGTGGGCCTTCCTCCCGGCGTGACGGGCGCGTCCTTCAATCCGCCGACCGTGATCGCGGGCGGAAGCTCGACGCTCACGTTGACCACCGATCCGGCGGGCACCGGCGTCTCGGGGACCTTCACGGTGAGCGGGCAGTATCCGGGCGGCGCGCCCTCGCATTCGACGAGTCTGTCGATCACCATCACGGCGCCGCCCGGCGTGACGCCGCCGGTGGCCACGCTGGTCGATTCGTTCGGGGGGACTGCGATCGACCCCACGAAATGGACGGTCACCGCTGCCGTGAACGGGACCGCTAGCGAGAGCGCCGGCACGCTGAACCTCGCGCCCAGGGCGCGCACCGACAACGTGCTGATCAGGGTGGACAGCAACGCGAAGTACGCGCTGACCGGCTCGGTGGCCACCGTGCAGGTCCCCCAGGTGGTTTCCGGAAGGTGCGGCGTCAACAACCGGTTCCAGCTCAGGTACGACGCCGGCAACAGCCTCGGGTTCTGGTTCGAGTGCGGCAACCTCTACGCGTTCACCTTCGTGAACGGCGCCGAGTCGCTGCTGCGGACGCTCACCTACTCGTCGGTCGCGCACAAGTGGTGGCGGATCCGCGAGTCGGGCGGCTTCGTAGTCTGGGAAACCTCGCCGGACAAGGTCACGTGGACATCGGCGGCGAGCGCTGCCGTGTCGGCGTTGTTCCCGCTGGGTTCGCTCACGCTCACGTTCGATTCGTACACGTACGGCGGCGGCCTGCGGAATCCCGGCGTCGGGCGCTACGCCCACCTGAACGAATAGGCTGGCACAGCGAGCGGATCTCTGGCGAGGTGGTCGGGGAGTGTTCAGGTTCCCCGCGAATCGCTGGAGGTCACCCATGAAGACGCTGACGACAGGAGTGGGCGGATTCGTCCTCGGTGTGGCGGCGGCGCGCTTTCTCGACCCACGCGCAGGCGCGCGGCGACGAGCCGAGGTCGTGCAGAAGTCCGTCCATGCAGCGCACAAGGCGGCCGATGCAGCTGGCAAGTCGTCGCGCGACTTGAGGAACCGCTCGCGTGGACTTTGGCACGCCATCTTTGCTCCCGAGGGGCCGGTCGACGACGCCGTGCTCGTCGAGCGCGTCCGGTCTCGCCTCGGGCGCGTGTGCTCGCATCCAGGCGCCCTCGAGGTGTCCGCGGCCGGCGGGTGCGTCGTGCTCCGCGGGCCGGTATTGGCGTCGGAATACAACCAGATCGTCGAGGCGGCAGCCTGCGTCGGAGGCGTCATGGCGCTCACCGAAGAGCTCGAGCTGCACAAGCAGCCGGACGACGTTCCGGCGCTGCAGGGTGGCACGAGACATCCCCTGCCGAGGCCCGAGCTGCTTCAAGAAAACTGGGCGCCGGGCATCCGGGTGTTGATGGGGGCGGCGAGCGCCGGATTGATCGGTCTGGGAGCGGCACGCCGGGATTTGCCAGGTTCCGTCATCGCCGGCTGCGGCGTCCTCCTGCTCGCGCGCAGCGCCACGAATCTGCCGGTGCGCCGGCTGATCGGCGTGCGCGCCGGGCGGCGCGGAATCGACGTTCAGAAGAGCGTCGTCATCGCCGCTGCGCCCGAGGAGCTGTACGGGTTCTTCATGGCGGCGGAGAATTTCCCGCGCTTCATGGAGCACGTCCGCGACGTTCGCGTCACAGGCGAGGGGCAATGGCACTGGCGCGTCGCGGGTCCAGCCGGCGTCGAGGTGGAATGGGACGCGGAAGTGACCCGCGCCGAGCCGGGGCGGCTGTTGTCCTGGGCCACGGTCGAGACCGCGCCGGTCGAGAGCTTTGGGACGGTGCGGTTCGTCCCCGTGGACGGCGGCACGCGCGTCGACGTGAGGCTCTCGTACAATCCGCCGCTCGGCGCCGTTGGCCACGCGGTGGCGGCGCTGCTCGGCGCCGATCCGAAGCAGCAGCTCGACGATGATCTGCTCCGGCTCAAGTCGCTTCTCGAGCGTGGCAAGCCGAGCGGGGACGAGGAACGCGCAGCGCGAGACCGGCTGTCCTGAGAACCGACCTGACCGTTCAGCGCCGTGTCGCTGACAACGGCGGCGTGCTCTGCGGCGAAACCCGGTGGTGCGTGGCCTGCTCGAACGCGTAGGCGTAGCCGATCAGGTTGGGTTCGCTGAACGCCGGCCCGGAGAAGGTCACCGCGTAAGGGGCATCCTTGGCGTCGAAGCCGGCAGGGAAGGGCGTCACCGTGAAGGGAGGCGGCGGCACGGCCGGATTGGGCACGAACCCACCCGGCACCGCGATGCTGGGATAGCCGGCGCGGGCGGCGATGTTGGCGCCGCGATTGGCGGGGAAGAGGATCGCGTCGAAATCCTTGTACACGACGTCGAGCCCGCGGGTTCTTGCGATGTCGAGATCCTTCAACCGGTCTTGCTGGTACTTGTCGGTGTCGGCGCTGCCCGGGATCGTGTCGAGCTTCTGCGCGGCAAGTGCAAGCCCCTGGCCATACTTGAGCGCCACGTCGGCGTGAGCGCTGTTGAAGGCGATCACGTCCGCGAGCGTGCGCACGGGAAAACCGGGAGGCAGGTTCGCCAGGTATGCGTTCAGATCGCGCTTGAACCCAAAGAGCAACACCGTTGAGCAAGCCGGCAAGGACGATGGGCAGCCGGGGAAATCGATCAGATCGTCCTGGTCGGGGATCTCGTGGAAGTCCTCCACGATCGCCCCCTCCTTTCGCAAGACGGCGATGGCGTCGTTCATGACCTTCTGCTGCTCGAGGCTGAGCACGACGCTTTGGACGTGAGGGTTCGAACCGGTGGCGGCGGTCCAATAGCCGAAATGCGGGACGGCGATGCGGGCCCCGCGCAGCGCGTGCCTCTTGAGGAATCGCGTGTAGTCGCGGAAGCACTTGCCGCGGGTGAGGCACGCCGCGGTCGCGGGATCCGCCGGATCGAAGCCGGCCAGTACGCCGAGCAGCCTGGCCGCGTCGGTGACCGTGCGCGCCAGCGGTCCGGCCGTGTCCTGATCGGCGGTGATCGGCACGATCCCGCTCCGGCTCACGAGCCCGACCGTAGGCTTGATGCCCACCACGAGGTTCTGGGTCGCCGGGCTCAAGATCGATCCTGAAGTTTCGGTGCCGACGCCGACGGTGGCGAGGTTCGCGGACACGGCGATGCCCGGGCCGGAACTGGAGCCGCCCGTCTGCAGCGCCGGCCGGCCGTCGTTGATTCCGGCCCTCGGATCGGGGCGGGGATCGTACGGGTTGAAGCCATATCCGAGCAGCGCCGGATTGCCGCCAACCTGGATGAGCTGGAAGCGGAGCTGCGAGCTGTAGCCGGTCGGCATGCCGGTGGAGCTGAGGAAGTTGGCGAACTCGGTGAGCGTCGCCTTCCCGATGATGATGGCCCCGGCGCGGCGCAGCTTCGCGGTGATGAAGGCATCGTGTTGCGGGAACGATCCCCCGAGCGCAACCGAACCAGCCGTGGTCGGAAGGTCGGCGGTATCGATGTTGTCCTTGAGGATGACCGGGATGCCGAACAACGGCTTGCGCGGCCCGTCTTCATCCTCGGAGTCTTCGCCATCGAAGTCGTCGAGCTTCAGGGCGCGCGCGTCGGCGACGGCGTTCTCGTTGACGTGCATGAAGCTGTTCAGCGTCTGGGGGATCTTCGCCTGTGGACCTGGCTGATCGTAGGCCGCGATCCGCGCCACGTACATCTTCACGAGATCCTCGGGCGTCAGATCCCCCGACCGGAACTGGTGTTGGATGTCGGCGATGGTGGCTTCGACTACCTGAAGACGATCGCGATGGTGATCGTCCGCGATGGCGGGAAAAACGAGCGCCAGAACCGTGAGGAAAAGCGAGCCGCGCAGCCTCATGGGATCCTCCTGCGGCCGCGTCTACCTCGTCAGCGGCGAGGACCTCAGCAACTGCGCGTCCCAATGTTCACTTGTACTGAGCGCCTCGCGCCTTCACTGGCAGAACGCATGCGAGCCCCGCCCGATCCGACGAACGTAGGATGGTCGGGTGGGGCTGGTCAAACCGCCGCGGGCGCCGAAACGACGTAAACGCACGTTGACCGTACTTCCGGCGAAACCCTAGCGTACGCCGCCACCTGGGGGCGGGGACCCAAAAAAATCGAAGTTGCCGAAGGCGCTCTGACGCCCTGTCGAGCGATCTCCCGGAGGACTCATCTCATGAACCGAACGCGAAACGCGTTGTCTGCATTGGTGAGTACACGGGCACGCTGGCGAATCCGACGGGTGGCACCACTACGGTACG
>VBKI01000079.1 GCA_005879535.1 Deltaproteobacteria bacterium
GAACTTCGTCCGACCGCTGAAGCACGACACCGGCCGGGTGCAGGCAATCGGCAAGGTCATTCACCTCGGCGGCAAGGTCGCAACGGCAGAGGGAAGCCTGGTCGACCGCGCCGGCAAGCTCTACGCGCACGCCACGACGACCTGCCTGCTGGTCAACGTACCGACGCGATCCGCGCCCTGATCTCCAAGGTCCTGACGCCTTTATCCGGCGACGACGTCGCGGAACGCCGGCTCCCTCTCGAAGACGGCTTTCGCGAAGGGACAGACGGGGACCAGCTTGATGTGCTCCTCGCGCGCCCAGATGACGGCGGCCTCCACCAGCCTTCGCGCGATCCCCTGGCCACGCAACGACTCATCCACCTCGGTGTGCTCGAGGATGACGAGCTGCCCGTCCGGTGCGGCCGAGAACGTGAGCTCGGCGAGGCGGCTATCTCCACCGTCGATGTAGAACGCCCCGCGATGACCTTTCTGTTCGCGCTGTACGGTCGTGGTCTCGCTCATGTCGAAAGACATTGTGCCTCGGCCGTGGTGCCATCGCCACCGTCATTGTCATCTGGTACGCGCCGTGCTCTACCCGCGCCCTGCATTGAAAGGAGCTCGACATGGCTCGCCTGTTGACAGTCGTCGCTCTCATCGCACCGGCTGTGTCGGCCGCCAATTATGGTCCCCGCTTTCAGCAGAAGATGGTGCCGGTCGAGGGTTGCACCCTGAGCGTCACCGTCGGCGGCGCCGGGCCCGCCGTGCTCCTCCTGCACGGTTACGCGGAGACCGCCCAGATGTGGAAGCCACTGGCGGGACAGCTCGCGCCGCGCTTCACCGTAGTCGCGATCGACCTTCCCGGCATCGGCGACTCCTCGATCCCGGCGAGCGGAATCGACATGACCACCTCGGCAAAGCGAATCCACGAGGCGGTCCGCAAGCTGGGCTACGAGCGCGCCCGCGTCGTCGGCCACGACATCGGCCTGATGGTCGCCTACGCCTACGCCGCCCAGTACCCGAACGAGGTGGAGACGCTGACGTTGATGGACGCCTTCCTCCCTGGGATCGGCGCGTGGAGAGACGTCTACGACGCTCCCGGCCCCTGGCACTTCCGTTTCCATGGCCACACGCCGGAGCTGCTGGTGAAGGGCCGGGAGCGGACCTACTTCGAGCATTTCTGGAACGACTTCGCCGCCGATCCGGCGCACTCGATCCCCGAGGCGGACCGTCAAGCGTACGCCCGGGCCTACGCACGGCCGGGAAGGATGGCGGCGGGGTTCGCGTACTTCGCGTCGTTCATGAAGACAGCCGACGAGTTTGCGCAGTTCGGCAAGACTCAGCTGCCGATGCCGGTGACGTCGATCGGTGGAGAGAAGGCGAACGGCGACGCGCTGGGCGCCCAGATGAAGCTCATCTCGCCCAATCCGACCGTGGTGATCATCAGGGGCTCGGGACACTGGATCATGGAGGAAAGGCCCGAGGAGACCATGGCGGCCGTGACACGGGCGCTCGCGCAGTCCGGCACTGCGCAAAAGTGACAAGAGGGCCGCCGGCGCATGGAGCGCCGGCGCACTCCCCGCACCTTGGCTGGCGGAACCTACGTCTCCGGCTGCAGCTCGGTCTCGCTTTCCAGCGCGGCCGCGATCTCCGCCGCGCGCTGCGTCGCATCGCCTACGGGCGGCGGCGCGCAACAGAGCGGCTCTATCGCCTCTGCAAACCGGACGAACCCGCGCAGATCGCGAAACAGGCGTTCGAACGACGCGGCATCGCGCAGGCCGCCACGTTCGTCGAACGCCGTGGTCCCGTGCGGCAGCGCGAACATGTCCGGGAAGACGATGGCGCCGCAGCCTTCGAGCGGAATCCGCGTCTGCCATAGCCCGCGGACGCCGCCCATCGCCGAAGGGGCCGTGGACATGAGGTAGACGGCGCGCCCCCGCCAAGGCATCGGCCGCGCGCGGGAAACCCAATCGATGGCGTTCTTGAGCGGACCGGGGATCGAGTAGTTGTATTCGGGCACCGCGATCATCAGCGCGGCGGCTCCTTCGACGCGCCGCTGCAGTTTGCGCGCTCCTTCGGGCAAGCCGTGCGCGGCGTCTTCGTCGCCGTCGTAGAGGGGCATGTCGAACTCGCGGAAGCGCACCACGTCGACTTCGGCGCCTTCCCGCGCGGCGAGCCGCGCTGCCAACTGGATCAGCTTGTGGTTCAACGAAGCGGAACGGAGAGAAGCGGCGAACGCGAGGATGCGCATGCCCGAACCTTACTGCTTTCGAGCGTACGTTCCTTCCATCTACCTGCTTCAGAGCGGGAAAGGTCCGAACAGGCGGGCCGGAGCATTGGTGCTCTTGCCATACTGGACCCAGAACTGGACGGGACCATCGCCGGCATCTGCCGACGGCACCGGAACGATCAGTGTCGTCGTGTGTCCGAAGCTCGCCGAGCGCATACGCGGAGTCATGTCGATGCGCGCAAAGTCCACTCCCTCCGGCAACGCGGCGGTGGGCTTCGCCTCGATGGCTACCCCGCCCAGCCTCTCGTAGGCGGCGCGCACGCGATCGGCCTCGGTGGGATCGAGCGTCGCGCCCACCAGGAAAGCCATCGCGATGCCGAAAATTCTCATCCGAGTGAAATGGGGAGCGTGCCTGGCCAGCGCAAATGAATCGACCTGAGCCGAACGTCTCATGCTTGAAGCCATTCCAGCAACGGAACGTGACGCCCCGCAGCACCCTGGGAGGGGTTCATACATGAGGCAGACGAGGACGCCTGGACCGCGCTGCAGTCTCCTGCAGTCGGTGGTTGCATTCGCTCTATTCGCAGCAGCCTGCGGCGGAACCGAATCGCCCAGCGCTGAATTCAAGAACGACAGCTCGCTCGCGACTGCGAGCTCCCACCGTCACGCGCGAGTGTGTGGCAACGCCGCTGCGGGCCACATGCGATGCCATGCGTGGGTCCGGGTGAACGACCTCACCGGCGAGGTGCAACCGTTCGTGACGCCGTCGGGCTTCGGTCCCGTGGACCTGGCGAGCGCATATCAGTTGCCCGCCACCGGCGGAGCGAACATGACCATCGCCATCGTCGACGCGATGGACAATCCCAACGCTGAATCTGACCTTGGCGTCTACCGCGCGCAATTCGGCCTGCCGCCCTGCACGACGGCGAACGGCTGCTTCCGCAAGGTCAACCAGAACGGCGCGTCCTCGCCGCTGCCTGCTTCCGACGTGGGCTGGGGCCAGGAGATCGCGCTGGATCTCGACATGGCCAGCGCCATCTGCCCGAGCTGCAAGATCCTGCTGGTCGAGGCGACCAGTCCCACCATCGGCAACCTCGGCACCGCCGTGAACACCGCAGTGGCGCTCGGCGCCAACGTGGTGAGTAACAGCTACGGCGGTGGCGAGAGCTCATCGGATCCGGGCACCACGAACCAGTTCTTCAATCACCCCGGCGTGCTGATCACCGCGAGCAGCGGGGACGGCGGCTTCGGCGTCGAATACCCCGCCGCCGCGACCACCGTGCTCGCGGTGGGCGGCACCCACCTGGTGCGCAACACGAGCGCCCGTGGCTGGACCGAGACGGCGTGGAGCGGCGCAGGCAGCGGCTGCAGCCGCTTCGAGACCAAGCCGTCGTGGCAGCATGACAGCGGCTGCGCGCGACGCACGGTGGCCGACGTCTCCGCAGTGGCGGATCCCAACACCGGCGTGGCGGTGTACGACAGCTTCGGCTCTGCCGGTCAGACCGGCTGGCTCGTCTTTGGCGGCACCAGCGTCGCCGCTCCGGTCGTGGCCTCGATCTTCGCACTGACCGGGCACGCCAGCGCCACGCCGCAGTATCCCTACTCCAACTCCCCCCAATTCTTCGACGCCGTCGGCGGCAGCAACGGCAGCTGCAGCCCGAGCTACCTCTGCACCGCAGTCGCGGGATACGACGGCCCCACCGGCATCGGCAGCCCCAACGGCAGCGCCATGACGGGAACGCCGCCGCCGCCGCCGGCCAACGACTTCTCCATCTCGGCAAGCCCGAACAGCTTGAATATCGTCGCGGGGAACTCGGCTACCGCCACCATCAATACCGCCACGACGTCGGGCAGCGCGCAGACGGTGTCGCTGTCTGCCTCGCCCACGCCGGTTGGGGTCACCGCCTCCATTTCGCCCACGCCGGTGACTTCGGGCGGCAGCGGGACCCTCACCGTGAGCACCACCACCGCGGCGGCCGCGGGAACCTTCACGTTGACGATCACAGGCTCCGCTGCGTCCGGCTCGCACACGACCACCGTTTCGGTGACCGTCACTGCGCCGGGCGGCACCTGCACGGCAACCTCGCAGCTGTTAGGGAACCCCGGCTTCGAGTCCGGCAACACCACATGGACGTCGACGCCCGCAGTCATCGACGGGACCACTGCCGGCTCGGCGCCGCGGACCGGAACCTTCAAGGCCTGGCTCGACGGCTACGGCCGGACCCACACCGACGACCTGTACCAGACCGTCACCATCCCAACGGGCGCGTGCTCGGCCACGCTGTCGTTCTGGCTGAAGATCACCACCGCGGAGACGACCACCACCACCGCTTACGACAAGCTGACGGTGACGGTGCGCGACGGTGCGGGGACCGTGCTCTCCACGTTGGCGACGTACAGCAATCTGAACAAGAGCACGACGTACGTGCAGAAGACGTTCGACCTGACGAGCTTCAAGGGCCAGACGGTGCGCATCCAGTTCCACGGCACCGAGGACGTCACGCTGCAGACGAGCTTCTTCATCGACGACACCGCGCTCAACGTGACGCAGTAGTCGGCGAGCGCAGGGAATTGGAGCGGCGACCGGGAGACCATTCCGGCCGCCGCTTCGTTCATCGCGGGATTAGGATGCGCCCATGCTCACGGACCGGCTCGCGCGCGTTCGCCTCGGCCACCTCCCCACACCGCTCCATGAGATGCCCCGGCTGGCCCGGGCGCTCGGGGGCCCGCGCCTGTTCGTGAAGCGCGACGACCAGACCGGCCTCGCCACGGGCGGCAACAAGACGCGCAAGCTCGAGTTCAGTGTAGCCGAGGCGCTGCGCCGGGACGCCGACACGCTCGTGACGCTCGGCGCGGTGCAGTCGAACCATGCCCGGCAGACAGCCGCCGCCGCGGCGGCGTGCGGACTGCGATGCGTGATCGTCTTGCGCGGCCACGCTCCGACGGTCGCAACGGGCAACCTGCTTCTCGACCATCTGCTCGGCGCGCGGATCGTCTTCGCCGGCGAGCACCCCCTCGAGCAGGCAGGCGAAGACGTCGTGGCGGCGGAGACGGCCGAAGGTCACCGGCCCTATCTGATTCCCGTTGGCGCGTCCGACGAGATCGGCGCTGCCGGATTCGTCGCTGCCCTCGAGGAGCTGAAGGCTCAGCTCGACGCGCTCCGGCTCCGCGTCGATCGCGTCGTCTTCGCGAGCAGCTCGTTCGGGACCCAGGCCGGGCTTTGCGTAGGCGCCAAGGCCCTCGGTTTCGAGGCACAACTCGCCGGCATTGCGATCGACAGCACCCGGGAAGAGCTGCAGGCCTCGGTCGCGGAAATCGCCGCCCGACTCTCCGCTCGCATCGGCGTCGAGACGTCCGTCCCAGCGGGAGAGGTGGTGGCGTACGACGCGTACGTCGGCGGCGGCTACGCGGTGCTGGGGCAGCCGGAGCGCGAGGCGATCCAGCTCGCGGCCCGCCACGAAGGGATCGTCCTCGATCCGGTGTACACCGGGCGCGCCATGGCGGGGCTCATCGATCTCGTCCGGCGCGGCGAGTTCAGCGCGGACGAGACGATCGTGTTCTGGCATACCGGCGGGACGCCCGCGCTCTTCGCCTACGCCGAGGAGCTTCTCGGGCGGCCCTGATCGAGAAGCTCCTCACTTTCGAGCAGCGCCCCAGAGCGCCAACCAATACGCGAGTCCGTTGAGGTCGCTCACGGAAAGCGCCACTACGGCGTCTCGATGACCGAAGGAGAGAGACCGGATGCCAAATGTGATCGCCAGCCGCTCCTGCAGCAAACCGATCCGCCCGATCACGCCCGGGGTGACCACCCCATCGCCGTTCCAAGGGAAGACGGACTGCGCGCCCACGCCCAGCGATACGCCGCGCGCTCGCAAGGTGGGGATGAGCCCGAAGATGCTCGTCACGCGTCCCGAGCCTTCGATGGCCAGGAGATCGGCGACCGATTCGACGGAGAACCAGGAGGTCACGCGAAGCGCCGGCTCGATCCAGGAGAACGCGGCTCCGCCCCGGACGACGTCCAGCGACACCCGATAGGGAAGCAGGTGCGCAGCGGCGAGCAAGGCCGGATGCGCGCCCTCGGGAGACCTTGCTGGAATCGTCGACGGATCGAGATCGAGCGCCGGGGCACCCGAAAGGCGCTGTGCCCGGCGCGCCCAGAGCTGGCCCAGCCCCACTCCGGTCAGGACGACGTCCGACGGCGCTCGCCGTGCTCGCTCCGAAGAGAAGATTTCCACGGCGGCCGCGCGATCCACCAGCCTTCCAGCGAGGTGGGCCGTCCATCGATCGCGATCCGAGAGGGCTTCGCGCATCGATGGACTCGAAGGGACATAGCCGGAGCGCTGCAGGGCATCGAGTAGCTCCTCGAAGCTCGGGTCCGCCAGGCAGAGGGACTCGGCCGCGCCCTCGCGGCACGGCCCCGTACGCGAGGTCACGGCGAGCAGTGCGGCTCCGAGCTGGTCGCCGGACGGCAGCTCGGAGTCGCCCAACCAATTCCAGGCGGGCTCCGCGAGAAGAAGGGCCGCGGCGGAGCGGTTCCCCAATTGCGCCGTCACCTCCAGCCGCGAGAGCTTCGCGATCACGAACGCCGCCCGCGACGAGCGCCGCAGCCCCAGGTCGTCGACGATCGCGCGCAAAGCCTGCCCGAGGCAGCGCTGCGTCTCCTTGGCGGATGCGTCGAGTAGAAGCGGCGCGTCCGCGCGGAAGACGGCGGCCGGGCGGTCGCCAACCGGGTACGGACCTTGGACCTCGCACTCGTGCGTGGCGATCTGGACGACGGCGTCGTAGACCCCGGAATAGAAGTCGAGATCGCGCAGGGGTCGGTCGAGAAAGCCCGAGAAGTTGAGCAGAGCGCCACCGCCGAGCGGTGAGAAGCGCCGCGAAAGGACGAGCTGCCTCTCCAGAGCGTTGGCCGAGGAAAGCAGCGCAGCGTCCGCGGCGACGGTGCCCGCGCGCGTCGAGAGCGTCCGCAATCGGGGAGCGAGCGCGACCAGGCGGCCGATGCGATCGGAAGCGGCCGCCATCGCTCGCAGCGCAGCGGACTCCAGATTTGCGTCGAGGCCTGCGGCGAGCGCCGCCCGAGCTTCCGCCGCGCTCGACGGTAGCGTGCCGGCCACCTGCTCCTCCAACAAGGACGCGGAGAGCATCACGCGAAGCATCGCCGAGGTCGCGCGCAAGAGACGGCTTCCCGACCCCGCGACGGCGAGAAGATCCCGGCGCAGTTGAATCAGCTCCGCTTCACCCAGGCCCGATGCGGCGATCCCCGGAACCTCGCCGATCAGGAACCGGTAGGACGTGATCGCGATGGTCGACACGTCGTGGATCAGGGCGAGCAGCCGCAACTGGCGGTCGAACGGCGTGCTGGTCGCCGTCAGCTCGGCGAGGATCTGATCGGCGCGCCTGCTGCTCGAGACGAACACGCTGGCGAGTGCGGAGGCCAGCCGCGCGGTCTGCGCAGGCGAGGATCGGGCGTGGCGATCTCCCGCGCCCGCCGTCCCGTTCCGGATCGGTTCTGCGCAATCGGCAAACTGCTCCGCCGCGAGATCGCCCGCCTGGTCCACCGCGCGGCCGAGCTTCCCCAGACAAAGCAAAAGGAACGACCCCAGCGATTCTCGCCGCGGCGAGCGCAGCAGTTGATCGTCCGAGGCCGCTGGCGCGGCGCCGGACGCGTCCGCGACACGAGCCATCTCCTCCTGGATGGCGGATGCCTCGCTCTGGAGCTGGGCGAGGTCCGAGAGCGTGCTCTGCGTCGTCCGCTGCCAGCGCTCGTCCCGGATGGAGCGGGCGAGCTCCGTCGCGCGAGCCGTTCCGATCAGGTTCGCGATCAGCTCGGCGGGAGCAGTGAGACCGGCCCTCGCGGGTCGATCGACGATCGGCGATAGCCGCCGGTGGTCGGGGTCGACGAAGAGGTACGCCGTCGGTGCGAAGGGAAGCGCAAGGCCGCCCGAGGCCTCGGCGAGATCGACGGCGAGGCCGATGGGCGCGTTGTCGAAGATGCCGCCGTCGATGTAGTTGCGCTTGCACAGCTGGCGCGAGCCGGCCGGCTGGATTGCCTCGCAGGAGAGAGAGGTGATGCTCTGACCGACTTCGGGGCCTTCGCAGACGCCGTCTCGCACTATTTCTTCCTCGGGGCACCGGAGCGAGCAGTCGCAGAGCTGGCGCGGGCGGAAAGCGAACGGGACGGCCCCGGAGGCGAGCGCCGCCTGGGTGACCTGGAGCGCGCCGATACCAGAGAGGCCGCGACGCTCGCCGAGAAGAAGTTGCACATCCCCGGAATCGCGGTCGGAGGTCAGGGGGGCGGACACGATCCTCGCTTGCCCGGCTCGATCGACCTCGAACCGCCACGGAATCACGAAACGCTGCCTCCGCGCCGGCAGACCCGCTATCGTGCGCTCCTCGGGCCGATCCCGCGTGACGGTCAAGCCGACGGAAACGGAGCATCCAGGCTTGAAGCGCAAAGCGTTCGACTCGAAAACCTCCTCGCGCAGCCGCTGGAAGGCACGCTCGAGCGGAGCGGCGGTGAACACCCCGTCGGCCGCGGTGAATGCGGATGGATCGTCGGGCAGCAGGTCCTCGAGCCCGACGGGGGCCCACAGATCGTGGAAGAGATTGGTATCGGGATGCTCGTCGCGCGTCTCCATCCGCTCCTCGCACCACATGGCAGCGGCCATGAGCGCGTTGACGGCGCCCGCAGATGCGCCGGTCACCGCGGCGAGATCGGTGCCGCGATCGGAGGCCCGCAGATAGCGGACGATTGCCCAGGTCAAACCGGCTTCGTAGCTGCCCAGGCTGACGCCGCCGCTGATGGTGAGGGCGAGCTTGCCCCGCGCCCCGGAAGGCGGTGGCGCGGCGAGCAACGCGAGGGCGAGAAGGATCATCGCTCTGCGTATTGACACGCTGTGAGTTGCGCCAGCAAGACGGCATCAGCGCGAAACTTTCGCTCGCGAGCGACATCCCTCAAGGATCGCCCACGGCAGACCCGCCGGTACGAGGAAACCATGACCAAAGTCGCGTTGTTCGTCCGTCTGCATGCGAAGCCGGGCAAGGAAGCCGAACTGGAGAAGTTCCTCGCCGGCGCGCTGCCGCTGGCGCAAGGAGAAAGCTGGACGCCGGTCTGGTTCGCGTTGAAATTCGGCAAGAGCGAGTTCGGTATCTTCGACGCATTCGCCGACGAGGCCGGGCGAAAGGCTCACCTCGAAGGTCCGATCGCAAAGGCCCTGATGTCGCGCGCAGGTGACCTGCTCGCGCAGCCGCCGAAGATCGAGCAGGTCGATCTGCTCG
This sequence comes from Deltaproteobacteria bacterium, assembly GCA_005879535.1. Taxonomy (NCBI): domain Bacteria; kingdom Pseudomonadati; phylum Myxococcota; class Myxococcia; species Deltaproteobacteria bacterium. Next base: position 9,485 of record VBKI01000079.1, read on the forward strand.
CAGCGAAAGTTCAAGGCTGATGACCCTCGACGATCTCGTCGAGCGCGACAAGACCCACGACTGCGCCGGCTACGGCGCGGCGGGCGTCTGCGTGCGAATCGAAGCGGTGGCGGAACTGCCCAGCCGGTTCGGGCGGTTCCGCATCGTCGCGTTCTGGAACAACCGCGACGGCAAGGAGCACGTCGCGATGGTACATGGGGACGTGATCGGCGCGGAGGACGTTCCCACCCGGTTGCACTCCGAGTGTCTGACCGGCGACGTCATGGGTTCATTGCGCTGCGACTGCCGCGATCAGCTCGAGGTCGCGCTGCAGCGCCTGGCCTCGGGGCCGCGCGGCCTGCTGCTGTACCTGCGGCAGGAAGGACGCGGCATCGGGCTGATCAACAAGGTTCGCGCCTACGCCCTGCAGGACCACGGACTCGATACCGTGGAAGCGAACGTCGCGCTGGGATTTCGCGACGACGAGCGCGACTACGCCATCGCGGCGCACATGATCGCCAGCCTCAACATCAAATCGGTCCGGTTGATGACCAACAACCCGAACAAGATCCGCCAGCTCGAGCAGCACGGCGTCCGCATCTCCGGCCGCGTTCCACACGTGATGCCGCCCAATCCGCACAACCAGTTCTATCTGCGGACCAAAGCGACGCGCTCAGGGCATTACATCGACTTCGACGGAAAGGAGCACCTCGCCGAGCAGGACGAGCCAGTGCTGGTCGAAGGCATGCCGGGTGGCTGAGGGCGGAGGCGGTCAGCCGTCCGCACGGCTGCTGGGCGGGACCCTTCCGCTTCCTCGATCGCGGGCGCACCGTGCACTCGGAGGTATGCAAATGACCAAACCTCTTGCGGTGCATGACGCGAAAGTCACCGACACGGTCTGGCTCACGCTACGCCTGGTGTTTGGATTGGTGCCCATCGTCGCCGGTCTTGACAAGTTCACCAACCTGCTCGTCGACTGGTCGAAGTACCTCGCACCCTTCATTGCGCACATGGTGCCGGCCCACGGGTTCATGATCGTAGTGGGCATCATCGAAATCGTCACGGGCATCGGCGTGCTCTTCACGCCGTGGACCAGGATCTTCGCCGCGATCGTCGGGATCTGGTTGATCGGAATCGCGCTGAATCTGCTGATCGCCGGCTTCTACGACATCGCGGTCCGCGACGTGGTGATGGCCCTCTCGGCGTTCTGCCTGGCACGGCTCACGGCGCCGGCGGCGGAGCGGGCGACAGCGATGCGCCCCGCCGAGGCACGGTAGCGCCGCTGCCGGACCGCAGGCGCGGCGTCCCGATGCGCGTCACTTGCTGGCGCTCTTCCCCAGCTGCGCCGCGCATTTCCGCCACCTTGCGCTGACATTTCGACGACGACGCATCTCCGCAAGGAACTCGACGCGCCATGTCCATGGACATTCTCGACGCCATCGGAAACACGTCGATGGTCAGACTTCGCAAGATCATTCCACCGGGCTACGCCGATGTCTTCGTGAAGCTCGAGTGGGAGAACCCCACCGGCAGCCTCAAGGATCGGATGGCGCGGGCGGTGATCTCGCGGGCGGAGGACGACGGCCGACTGAAAGCCGGCGATACCGTCGTCGAATACACCGGTGGCAGCACGGGGACGGCGCTTGCATTGGTCTGCGCGGCGAAAGGGTACCGTATCCGGATCGTCAGCTCCGATGCCTTCAGCCGGGAGAAGCTGGACCACATGGCGGCGCTCGGGGCGAAGCTGACGCTCGTTCCAAGCGAGGGAGGCCGAACCACCAAAAAGCTGATCCTGGACATGATCGAGGCCGCGCGTGCGCTGAGCCAGCAGCCGCACACGTACTGGACCGATCAGCTCAACAACCAGGACAGCATCGCCGGCTATTTCTCGCTGGCCGAGGAGATCTGGACTCAAACGAAGGGGGAGATCGACGCGTTCGTTCACTCCGTCGGCACCGGCGCTTCTTTACGCGGGGTGGCGACCGCGCTGAAGCGATACAAAGCGGGCATCCGGATCGTCGCCGTCGAGCCCGGGGAATCCCCGGTGTTGCAGGGGGGTCAGCCAGGGCCTCACAAGATCGAAGGAGTCGGGATTGGCTACGTTCCTCCGCTCTGGGATCCTGCGCTCGTCGATGAAATCGTCGCGGTCGATACAGACGACGCGAAGGACATGGCCAGGCGCATCGCACGCGAGGAGGCCCTCTTCGCGGGGACGTCTTCCGGAGCCAACGTCCTCGCCTCGATTCGGGTGGCGGAGAAGCTGGGACCACGCGCCAAAGTGGTCACGCTGTTGGCCGACTCCGGCCTGAAGTACCTGAGCACCGATGTGTACAGGAGAGGATGAGCGGTCATGTCCCGAGCGCGCGCAGGTCCCGGCTCTCCAGGACCCGCGTGGGCGCGCCTTTCCGCGCGGCGCGAATCATCGCGCGACCCAGTTCCTCGGTGCTGATCACCGTCCCCGGCGCGATTGCGCGCATCAACAGGAAGAGCGGCCGAAAGAAGGCATAGGCGACCCGCGTCCAGCGCGTCTTCGAGATTTCGCCGTTCATCGCGCGCAGCGCGCCCAGACGGACCATGTACGCGGACGGGAACAGTTCGAGCAGCGCGTCCTCGGTGTGCTTCTTCACCTGCGCCCACATCGCCCTTCCGCCTGTCCCCGCGCCCGACACGTAAACGAACGTCATCGCCGGATTGATCGCCGCAAGCGTCCGCGCCCAGCCCAACGTCAGGTCGTAGGTCAGGCGCGTGTAGTCCGCCTCGCTCATTCCGGCCGCCGATACCCCGAGGCAGAAGAAGCAGGCGTCGTATCCTTGCAGGTCCGCGCCGGCCACGCCGAAGTCGAACAGATCTTCGCGCACGAGCTCGCGCAGCTTTGGATGCGTCTGCCCGGTAGAGCTGCGACCGACCGCAAGCACGGCCTCGACGCCGTCGTCGAGCAAACACTCCCGCAGGACGCCCTGCCCCACCATTCCCGTCGCGCCGAAGAGGATGATCTTCATGTGGTCACGACGATTAGCTACGAATCCGGTCCGTTGCCACCGTTCGGCGGTGAGCAGCGCAGTGACGCGCACGCGTATCTCGTCGCGGATACGCCGGACTTCCTCCAGCGGCTTCCCCTTGGGGTCTGACAGCGGCCAATCGTCCCGCCGGAGACCCGGCACCGCCGGACAGGCATCACCGCACCCCATCGTCACCAGCAAGCTGCCGCGCGTCGCTAGTTCCATCGTCAGGCGCTGCGGCTTCGCGCCCGACAAATCGATGCCCAGTTCCGCCATGGCCGCGACTACTTCCGGATGGACGCGCTCGCCCGGCTCTGTTCCGGCGGAGACGGCTCGCGCCTTCGTCCTGTCGGTCATCGAATTGAAGAACGCGGCCGCCATCTGCGAGCGGCCTGCGTTGTGGACGCAGGCGAAGATGACCGTGTTCACGACGTGGATCGCAACGGCGGAACGCCGTCATTCCTCGGGCGGAGAAGGTTGAGGCCGGGGAGCAAAGAGCGAACCGACCAATGGAAGCGAGGCGAGCTCATCACGAGCCAGCCGCATTGCGCTCATGGCAGCCTGGAGGAACAGCTCCTCCTGGTATGCGAGGCAGTGAGCGGCAATCCGAGCGAGCCAGAGTGAGCTCAGAAAAACGACCACCCCCAAGGCGCCAATTGCCCAGACGAGGGCCGGAGGGGCACCGAGCTCGCGCACGACCAGCCAGAGCAGAACCGCCGGCCCACCGAGAGCGACCGCGAAGAACCCTTCGTAGATCGCAGTCGCAACCATGTAGGTGATGTAATTCACCCGCCGACGATACGAGCCGGAATGCAGGTTCGTCAACGAAAGGACTTCGCCGTAGCCGCTAGTTGACCGGCTGCGCGGTTCCGTTCCGCAGCGACGCCTCGATCGGCGCTGGTTTCAATGCGGCTCACGGGGAACTGACGGACGTAGTCCGCCAGAATTGTTCGAGCGGCGCGGCGTATCCGGGCGCGAGGTGCACGCTGTCGCATTCCGACCTCGTCATCCAGCGAAACTCGACGTGCTCGGAGCTGAGGACGATCTCGCCGCGCCTGTGGCGGCAGAGAAAAGCCACGAGAAACACGAAGTCCGTGCGCCGCGGCGGCTCCGGCAGCCTGATCCAGGCGAGGATCGGACGCTCGACCTCGACCTCGAGAGACGGGCCAAGCTCTTCCCTGAGCTCTCGCCGCAACACCGCGACTGGCGACGAGGTCTCTTCACCGACCTCGATTCGCCCTCCAGGCAGCTCCCAGTACTGCTCGCCTTCGGCCTCGCGCACGAGCAGCAGGCGGCCATCACGGATGAGAAAGGCCTTCATCGCAACCTGGAATCGCTGCAGCGCGGCCGTGCATCACCTCCGCAGGCGACTGAAGGTACACGGCGAAGGCCGCCCCTGCTAGCATCGCGCTAGATGAAGACGCTGTTCGACTTCTTCCGCGAGCGATTCAACCAGCGGGGCACGCTGCCCTTCGCGCCCGGGCCCCACATGATCCAGAGCGCGATGCGGGCGCTCAAGAGCGGCGCACCGGAGGAGACCATCCTCGCATGCCTCCTGCACGACGCCGGGTTCGCGCTGCACGCGCCCGATCACGGCTACTGGGGCGCGCAGTTGGTTGCGCCTTACGTTTCCGAGAAGGTGGCGTGGGCCATCCGCTACCATCAGGCGCTTCGCTTCTATCCCGACCCGGAGGTCGGGTACGAATACCCTGAGTCGTACCGGAAAATCTTTGGTCCCGATTACGTACCCGAGCCGTACATCGAGGCAGCGTACCGCGAGGCGCGCAAGCACCGCTGGTACATGGAGGCGCGCCTGGTCACGCTGAACGACGAGTACAGTTTCGACCCGGAAGCGTCGGTCTCGCTCGAGCCGTTCGAAGACATCGTGGGACGCCACTTCCGCCAGCCGCGCGAAGGTCTGGGGCAAGACGGCAGCGCGGTCGCGCACATGTGGCGCACGATCGCGAATCCAGCACGCCCGCTTTGAGCGGCAGCCGCCTGAGTCACCGGTTACGGTATGACCTCAGGTGACCATTCGCTCCCCGGGGAGTAACGATCGCGACCCGAGGTAACGGAGAACTCGCCGAAGGGCACATCCGCAGGCTTGTGAGTGATCGTACCCGAGAGCGTGCTCCCGCTCAGGTGTCCCAGGAAGCGGAGCTTGTCAGTCTCGAAACGGACCTCGTCGCCCTGCACATCGACGTTCTCGAGCGGCCGACTCCTCACTCCCGCCACCGAACGCCACTCCCCGCGATAGGCGCCGTTTTCGCTCTCGATGTCGAGCGAGAGCGGCTGCAACGAGCCGTCCCGATCGATTTCGCCGACCCAATGCCCGGAGGCAAAATCACGCTGCCGCATCGTCTGAGCACCTGCGCAACCTGCCAGCGCAACCAGGATCGCCATCATCGTCCATTTCGTCATAACGACCTCCCGTCCATCGGTGCGGACATCCGCAACGGTTGAAGATGACCGGTCGTCTTAAAGGATGCGAAAAAAACTCAGGCCAGGATCTTCGAGAAGGTGACCTTGAGGAACAGATCCAGCGGCGCCCTGCCCTTTTCCACCTTGGCCCGCACCATGGCCCCTTCCCAGGCGTGGACGACGAACTCCGCCAACGCCTTGGGCGAGAAGGTCGCGGAGATGGCACCATCCTTCTGCGCCTCGGCGATCACGACGGCAATCGCAGCGCACCATCCGGCAAACGCCTCGCGGACCTGTCCGCGAACGAGTGAGCTCTGGGTGGACAGCTCGGCCCCGAAATTTCCCAGCAGGCACCCGGCCGAGAACCCAGCCTCGATGACGGCCTGGTTGAGACTTTCGAAGTATTTTCGGAGCCGTCGCAGCGGCGGCAGTTTCGCGTCCTGCAGGATGCTCAGGCGCACCCTGCCCTTCTCCCGGTACCTCCGCACCGCCTCGGCGGCCAGCGCTTCCTTGCTCTCGAAGTGGTTGTAGAAGGAGCCCTTCGGGGCACCTGCGGCGTCAGTGATGTCCTGCACGCTGGTCGCGTTGAAGCCCCTCCGATGCAGCGTTTCCAGACCGGCGGAAAGGAGCTCTTCGCGAACGCTGGACCTTGGCACCTTCGGATCACCCTTCGGCGTGGAGATGCGCTTCGACCATCCACAGCCATTTGTCCACGCCGCGCGAGATCTCCACGAAGATGTCGTTGGTATCCGCATCGTCCAGGCGATCCGACTCGGCGATTGCCGTCCGCACCGCCTTGCCGAACGACGCCAATGCGGTGGAGAGCGCCTCCACGTGCTGACGACCTGTTCCCCCTTTCAGCGGGTATTCGGGCAGCGTCGACCGCTTCGCCACCGAGCGCGCAGTTCCGTCGGCCACGCCGCCGAGCTGTACCGCGCGCTCCGCGAGCAGGTCGACGTACTCCTCCACATCGTCGTTCACCTCGTCGAACAGCTTGTGCAAAGCGATGAAATCCGGGCCTTTCACGTTCCAGTGCGCCTGCTTGGTCTGCGTCTGAAGATCGATGGCGTCGGCGAGGCGCGCGTTGCACAGCTCGATCACCTGCCGCCGCGTTCCTTCAGGAAGGTCGTTCTTCGTCGGGTACATGCTTCGCTCCTCCCGGGGTCAATGAGCCCCTACTTCTGCGCTTGGACCGCGCCTTTGTCCACGGTTTCCGCGGCTCCAAGAACCGCCGACAGGGCGAGCGCGACGGCGATTGAGCCGGCAACGACCGCGAGCGAAACCCAGACAGGAATGTCGACGACGTCCGCCAGAACCATCTTGCCGCCGACGAAGACGAGGATCGCCGCCAGACCGAAGCGGAGGTACTGGAAGCGCTCCACCGCCCGTGCGAGCAGGAAGTAGAGGGCGCGCAGTCCCAGCATCGCAAGGACGTTGGACGTGTAGACGAGAAACGGGTCGCGCGTGACCGCGAAGACGGCGGGGATCGAGTCCAGCGCGAAGACCAGATCCGTGGTCTCCACCACCAGCAGGGTGATGAGAAGCGGCGTCGCCACGAGCCGGCCGCGCTGCCGGATGAGAAACTTGCCGCCATGGAGTACCGGCGTAACCGGCAGGAACCGCGCCACCCACGAGTCGCACACCGCGCAGGCTGCCACCACGACTTCGCGCTCTTTTTCCCGGGCAAAGACGATCCGGGCCGCTGCCAGGATGATGAGCGCCGCGAAGGGATAGACCACCCAGTGGAACCGACCGAGCAGGTAGATGCCTGCTGCGATCAGGATGCCGCGCATGACCAGGGCGCCCAACACTCCCCAATAGAGGACCTTGCGCTGCTGGGCCGGCGGGGTCCGGAGCTCGGAGAAGATCAGGACGAAGACGAAGATGTTGTCGATCGAAAGCGACTTTTCCAGCAGGTACGCCGTGAAGTACGTCGCCGCCGGACCCGCGCCGTAGAGCGCGAAGACGACGAAGCCGAACCCGATCGCCAGACCGATCCAGGCGCCGCTCCACAATGCCGCGGAGCGCAGCGTCGACTCTTGCCGTGAGCCGCGTGATGCCAGGCCGAGGTCGAGGGAGAGCATCGCCAGGACCAGGAATCCGAACACAGCCCACACCCACGAGCTCACATTCATCACGCACCCCTCAATGCACCGGGAGCTCGCGCACCTCTCCGTCCGGCATCAGCGCTCGGCAGATCGGCTTGCCGTTCTCGCTCATGGCGAGCTGCGTCCCCCGCACGATCCTGGACACCTCGCAACGCAGCATCATCCCGTGGGAAGCTCCCTCTTTCAGCCCCGTGTCGAGCTTGATCAACCACCCGCCCGCGTCCATGGCCAGGGTCCTCGGTGCTCCCAGCCCGTCGGGATCGTGGCCGAAGACGAGCCCGTTGAGCCCGAGCGTCGCCAGACGCTCCTTCAGCTTCGATCGGCGGCGCTCGCTCTTCCACCAGTTGTGGTACTCGAGAATCGAGTGCCGCTGGAGGAGGAAGTCATACTTTCCCGCCGACCAGCCCTCGCCAGCCCGTACGAAATAGTCGCGCAGCGCATCGGGGTCGTCTTGCGCGTCGATGTAGCCGGCATGCGCGAACAGCCATGACCCGACGACAGCGGCGACGGGCATCGTCCGGATCAACCGGCTGAATTCGTCCTCCCTGAACCTGAGCGGATCGGCGAGGAACTCGACCTCCTTGTTCCCGAGCAGGACCACGACACGGCTTCCGGCCGCGGCGGCCTCGTCCTGCAGCTTCTTCAGCAAGAGGACCACGCCGCGGCTATCGGGTCCGCCGCGAATGCAGTCGCCGACCACGATGAAGAGCTGCCTTCCCTGCGCGGATTTCCAGCTCATCTCGCCGCCGTTGCGTGCCGCGATTCCGGCCGCACGCAGCAACTTCTCGAGTTGCTTGCGCCGCCCGTGAACGTCGCTGACGGCCCACAGGGTATCGTAATTCTGCTGCAGCTCCTCGGTGGGGATGGAGATAAAGGCAGGAGAAGACGGCAGCGGGGCAGCACCCGCGGCAATTGCCCAGAGAACGGCCAGTGCGGCTGGAGCTCCACTCCTCATCCGCGAATGATCGCGACGACGAAGGCGATCACCGCGATCGCGAGGCCAGCGATGAAGACGTCATACGAAACCCTCAGCGCCTTGGTCCTTTCCAGGAGCAGCTTGCGGATGAAGTACATGTCGTCCACCAGCGTTTTCTGCAGCGCGGGCCAGCTGTTGGCGAGGCGGTTCATGCGCGCCCGGTACTCGTCCAGCGACCACGGCGTGTCGTTGCTGAACATCAGCAGATTGTCGTCGTGCACCGCCACGTCACCGCCCAGGATGTGCCGCAGCCTCGATCGTCCGATGCGCATGGAATAGATGGAGAGGACGATGGTGAGCAGATTCACCGTCAGCAGCACGAACGTCGGGAGCATGAGGTAACGCTGCTCTTCGAGCCGCCGGAGCAACAGGCCGACGACGAGCGTGATCATGATGGCGTTCACGTGGATCATCGTGCTCGTGCGGCGGTCAGCGATCTGGAAAAGGCGGATCTGGTTGCGGCTGATGGAGTCGAAGATGTTCTCTACCGTCTTGCCGACGTCCCTGGTGGCCTTCGCCTGCTGCGCGTCCTGATCGGTGGCCTCCGCAACCTGTTTGCGCAGAAGCTTGTGCAGGCGCACCAGATTGCCGGCCCTGCGGCCGTTGTACTCGAGCTGCGCGTAGCGGGTCAGGAATCGATGGTTGTCGAAAAACGCGATGCAGATGTTCGACCACTCGACGTCGGAGTGGACCTCGCCGTTGCGACGCTCCCGCTCCAGCCGGAACTGTTCCGCCAGCTCCAGATAATTCTTGCTGGCGATCGGCACGAGCAAAGCGTCGTGGAGGACCTCCCGCACCGGCTTGTCCGGGCTTGGAGAGTCCGAATCCTCGATGGCGGCAGCCACCTCGTCCGCCAGCTCTTGCAGCTCCCGCTGCTCGGCGAGGAATGCCCGCGCAACCTCGGCGCTCTGCTTGCGGTTTCCTTTCGGTCCGACGGCATAGCCGGTGTCGTGGAACCAGGCGGCGAGCAGGAGGACCGACATGTCGCCGTCATCGAGCTTCGCGCCGTCGGCGATGTCCCTGCAGGCATCGACCAGGGCGCGCGCGCGACCGAAATTGTGGAACACGAGCGGGTTGTCCGGTCTGGCATCCCGGAAGATCTGGAATACGTGCTGCGCGGCCGATCGGACGATGGGCGGGTCATGTTTGGACATGCAAGCCTCCGCTCACAGACCGAATCCCGTCGAGAGATACAAGGCGGTCCGCTCGTCCGAACGGACCACCATCGCGTTGAAGGACGAGCCGACCTCGAAGGCCCAGGCCGACGCGAACACCGCCACCCAGATCCCGCCGCCCGCCGCCGAATGCCAGCGCGACGAGCTTTCCCCAGACTCGAACACGCGTCCCACGTCGCCCAGCGCGAGCAGACCGTAGCGGAACGGAAGCAGCGCGGTGAATCGACCGAGTGAGAACCGCAGCTCCGCGTTCCCTCCTACGGAGGCATTGCCGGCGAACCGGTTTGCGTCGTAGCCGCGCAGCGGACTGCCGATCATCGCTCCCGTCAGATTGAGCGCCGGCGGCAACGCGGTCCCGCCCAGGAAAGCTGACTCGAAGAAAGGAAACTGTCCCCAGTTCTTCTCGGCGGCGACGTGGAGGTTGAGAAACACGTCCGTCAGAACCCTTCCGCCGAGTGCCGCCGATGCCTCTCCGCGGACCTTGGTGAAGGCGTCGGAGTTGCCGAAGACCGCAGGCGTGTGGCGCCCGATGACTTGCAGACCGAAGCCCCTGGTGCCGGCGAGCACACCAGTGCGCGTATCCAGCGCGATTCCGACTTCGCCGCTGCCCAGCGTCATCCCCTGGAAGCCGCTGGCAGCGGTACCGGTGCTCGGGACGCTCGAGACGTGCTTCAGCACTGCTCCGACGTGGCCGCGGAGTGGCCCGAGCAAAGACGTCTCCAGCAGCGGATAGGCGATCAGGCGCTCCTGCCGGACGTTGTAGAAGCCGGCGTTCGATCGCGCCTGATCGATCACCGTTTCGTTGCCACGACCGTAGTAGTTCACCAGCTCGATGCCGGAGTAGGCGAGGTAGACGATCCCGGTGATTGGCGAACGGGTTCGGAGCTGCGCCGTGTACTCCAGACGCGGCCGGTTCACTCCCGTGGCCCAGGCTGCCGCGAAGTTCATCTGCGAGGAAAACGGATCGAACCCGAAGCCGTAGCGCGTGAGCTGCGCTCGCGCCCCGGGAACGAATCCGCGCGTCGAGTCATAGGAGAACTGGGGGAAAAAGAGCAGGTCCTGCCCCCAGTCCCGGAAAGGTTCGTACCGTGGGCGGATCGGCTCGGGAGGCCGCGGATCGGCAGGCACGATCCGCACCGCGATCGGGCTGGCGCCGCCGCCAACGTCACGCACGGCGCCTCCGCGGGGCGTATAGATCCGCACCTCCTCGGTCTCGTCGGGATGGAACGTGCGCCGGAAACGCGCGGTAGCGACCTCGAGATCGCCACCCGGTATCCGGTTGATCGTGAGCGTCTCGCCCTCCGCCCCGCGCAAGTCCACCCGCGCCGCCAGCAACCGGTAGAAATCGCGGGAGGCTTGCGCGAGCCCGTCGCGGCGCGCGCGCAGGAGTCGTTCGAGCTCCGGGCCTCCTTTCGCGTACATCGCGGCCGGAAGCCGGTGGACGGCATCGGCGATCACGGAATCGGTGAGACTCGCGACGACCTCTGCCGTCACGGTCTCCCACGAGGGGCCATCCACCCAGACGAGAAAACGCCGGTCGGTGAACCGGCCGGAGAAGGTGAGCTTGTCAATCGCGGGGTACGAGGCATGAAAGCTCGTGAGCTGCTTCGTGTAGTACGCGATCACGGAGGGAAGCACGCCTCCGAACCTGCTGAACGCCTGATCCCGGTCCCGGGGGACAGGCCGCCAGGATCGCCTTTCGCCGTCGAAACGGACCCAGCGCCATTGATCGAGGTGGCGATCCCAATCGCCCACCAGGATGTCGATCAGCCGGGCACGGAGGTAGTTGCGCGCATCGACCTCCTCGCTGTCGCGTTCGTCGAGGAGAACGAAGAGGTCGATCGTGTCCCTCACCTTCCCGCCGCCAGGGATGTCGTGCTCGATTCGCTGTTCGAGCAGTCCGAGCATTCTGGCGAAAACGGGGCGGAACTCACCGAGACGGGCGTCGTCCGGCATCACGGCGAGTCGCGGCGTAGCATGGAGCACCCCGGCCGCCTCGAGCAGCGGCGCCACCACCAGCGCTGCGCCCGGATGCACGGTGCTGGTCAGGTCCTGGACGATGTCACCGAGCGCGGACGCCCGCGTCTCGGGATCGAGCATCCCGGTCGGATCCTTGTCGACGGAGCGGAAGCTCCAGGTGTGTCCGTTGCCACTCTGAAAGCGGAGATTCTTCGTTTGCTGACCGCCACCGCGCCGCTCCGGTTGCAGTCCCCCGTCGAAGAATTGCAGGTCGAGGACCGGCGCCTCGATCGGCGTCGTCCAGAGATCGCGCCATTGCGAGCCGAGGAAGAACCGCGTCAGCCAACCCGCCTCATAATGCGGTCCAGGTGCCTGCGTCTCGATGCGAGGCGATTCGCCGGACGCCTTGTCCGGGTTGGACGCCGGCCCTTCACTCGCAGTGGCTGCGGCGGAACAGAACGAGAGGGCGACGAACCGCCAAGCGCCGGGTTTGACGACTCGCGGGCACATTTCCCGTCCCTCTTACGGCACGGCGACCGTGAACGTCGAGGGGGGTGCGCTCGCGCGTTTTCCCCTGGCGCGTTAGGCTTGGCCCAACGGTTGCAGCCGAAGGGCTGGTTTCGGGAGGCATCTCGATGGCGGTCACCTCGAATATCGAAAGACTCGCCGCGCGTCTGGGCGTCGAGACCGGATCGAGGAAGATCGGTCGGACGACCCTCGGTCGGCTTGCGATCTATTACGGAGCGACCCTTGTGGTCGTGGCGGGATTCATCGTCCTGACCGACAACATGAAGGGGGCATTGCTGGCCGGGGGCGCGCCAGCGGATGCCGGCGCGCTCGTGAACGCCAATCCCGCATGGAGCGATGTGGCCCAGGGTTTCCTGGCCCCGCTCTTCCGCAGTTTGCCTCCGCTCCTGACTGGCGCCGCGGCGGTGATCGGTTCCTTCCTGCTGGCGCTGCCGGTGGCATTCACCTACGTGCGCACCCGCAACAGGCTCAAGTACGACCAGTCTCTGGTGCAGACGGTGATCATGCTGCCCGTCGTGATTTCCGCGATCCTGATCGTGGTCCAGAACAGCCTTGCCCTGGCCTTCAGCCTGGCCGGTATCGTCGCGGCGGTCCGCTTCAGGAACAACCTCAAGGACAGCCGCGACGCGGTCTACGTGTTTGCGGCGGTCGGGATCGGCTTCGCCGCCGGTGTCGGCAGGCTCGCCATCGCGGCATTCCTTTCGATCTTCTTCTGCGTGCTCGAGTTGCTGCTCTGGAAGATGGATCTGACGGCCGACCACGAACACACGTTCGGCCTGCTCTGCATGCCCGCGCCGAGTCCGACGCCGGCGAACAATGCCGTTGCGCTGCCCGCGGTGAGCGGAGACGCATCCGTGGCAAGTCCGTCGGCGGATACCGGCCTTCTGGCCATCGGAGGCGGGAGCCCGGAACCCGGAAACTTAGAAGCGAAAAGACCTGCGGAGCGACTCCTCGTGTACTGCACCGATCCTGACAAGGCCCGCGCGGTTGTCGACGACGTTCTCGACGAGATGACCAAGGGCTACAAACTGAAGAGGACCCGCAACGGTGGGAACGATCAGTACGTGTTGGAGTACCGCGTGCGGTTCCGGAAGAAATCGCCGAGCGAAACAGTCATCGATCGGCTTCACGCCGCGGGACCGTTCGTCATCGCCGCAGAAGTAGTGGCCGAGGAGCCTGCAGAGAAAAGCTGACGGGATGCCGGATGGCGACCTTGGCGATCCCACTCTCCGTTCATGACCACGTCCGAGGACGCGTGGATGCCTCCCTGACCGTGGTGCAGTACGGAGACTTCCAGTGTCCTCATTGCGCGCGCATGTATCCGATGGTGCTCGAGATCGCGGACGACCTGGGTGACTCGGTCGCCTTTGCGTTTCGCCATTTTCCGCTCTCGCAGATCCATCCGCTGGCACAGCTCACTGCAGAGGCCGCCGAAGCGGCGGCCAGCCAGGGCCGTTTCTGGGAGATGGCGACCGTGTTGTACGAGAACCAGGAGGAGATGGACGACGGCCGGCTGACCCATTTTGCGCGGAAGGCGGATCTCGACATCAAGCGATTCAAGAAGGAGGTCAAGTCCGGAATCCATGCTTCCCGGGTGCGCGCTGACTACCTCGGAGGCGTCCGGAGCGGGGTGAAGGGGACCCCGGCCTTCTTCATCAACGGGGAGCTCTACGAGGGGGCGTACGAGTCCGCGGCGTTGGTCGCCGAGCTACTCAGGGCTTCGAGGGGTCGGTAGCGCCCGGCATCCTCTCTGCGTTGGGCTGAGTCCATTTCTCGCGAGCGGCATCAGGTATCGTGGAGGACCGTTTGGCGATCCCGGGCACGCGCATCGATGTTCGACCGATCCTGCGCCGGGTACAGTCGCGTGAAACCGAAGCATTTCTCGATTCCCGCTTCGGCGCCGAGATCCTGCCTCTCCTGACTCCCATCGTCCTCGACCGCGCGCATCCCTTGCCCACCCTGCGCCACGGCACGTGGGGGCTGGTGGTGCGCTTCCGAGGCACGAATTCCAGGAAATACGGCGTGATCCTCGTGCATCCCGCGCTTCCGCCTTTCATCGAGGCACCTGACTACGAACGCGTCCCTTTGGAGCACCTCATCGCCAGTCACGTGACAGCGCTGTTCGGACGCTCGGCGATCGAATCCTTCTGGACCTTCCGCATCGCGCACGATGATTCATCCGCGATCGGCGCACGACATGACGTCGCCGAATTTCTCGCCGCGGCGCTCCAGAAGACGCATCGGAAGCAGGACGCGCTCGCGCGCAGGGAGCTCGCGGGTCCGAGATCCAACCTCGGTCCGAGATCCAACCTCGCTTGACCGCATGGACACTGAAGTCCTCATCGTCGGCGCCGGCCCTACCGGTCTCGTGCTCGCTCTCTGGCTCGCCCGGCTCGGCATCCGGATCCGCATCATCGACAAATCTGCCGAACCAGGGACCACTTCGCGTGCGCTGGCGGTTCAGACGCGGACGCTGGAGCTCTACCGCCAGCTCGGTATCGCCGACGAAGTGGTCGAAGCAGGCCTGGTGTTCTCCGCAGCAAATCTCTGGGCCAGAGGCAGAAGAGCCGCGCACCTCGACCTCCGCAGCCTGGGCGCGGGCCGGAGCCCCTTTCCTTACGGGCTCATCTACCCGCAGGACGAGCACGAGCGCTTCCTGATCGCGCGGCTCGAAGAGCTGGATGTGCACGTCGAGCGCAAGACCGAGCTGATCGATTTCGAGGAAACGGACGGACGCATCCTGGCGCGCTTGCCAGGGTCGACGTGCCAGGCTGCATTTCTTGCCGGCTGCGACGGCGCACACTCGACCGTGCGCGAGAAGCTCGAAATCAGTTTTCCGGGCGGCACTTATGAGCATCTCTTCTACGTCGCTGACGTGGAGGCGAACGGGCCGCTGATGGACCGCGAGCTGCACGTTTCGATCGACGAGAGCGATTTCGCCGCCATCTTCCCGCTCGAGAAAGAGGGCCGCGCCCGGCTGATCGGTACCATTCGCCCCGAGGCGGAGAAGGAGGGCGAGAATCTCGGCTGGAACGACGTGAGCAAGGGCCTTTTGCAGCGGTTGCGCGTCGACGTCCGCCGCGTGAACTGGTTCTCGACCTACCACGTACACCACCGCGTCGCGGCGCGTTTCCGCCATGGGCGCGTCTTCCTCGTCGGCGATGCCGCGCACGTCCACAGCCCGGTTGGCGGGCAGGGGATGAACACCGGGATCGGCGACGCAGTGAACCTCGCGTGGAAGCTGGCGGCGGCGATACGCGGACGAGCGCCGGCGCGCATCCTCGACAGCTACGAGCCGGAGCGGATCGGCTTTGCGCGCCGCCTGGTCGCGACCACTGACCGTGTCTTCCAGTTCGTCACCAGGAGTGGGCGGCTCGCAGCCCGCGTGCGCGTGCACGTGGCGCCGCGCGTGATCTCGACCCTGTTCCGGCTGCCAGCGGTGCGGCGCTTCCTGTTTCGCACCGTCTCCCAGACGGCGATCGAGTATCGGGAGAGCGGCTTGAGCGAGGGGCGCGCCGGGCGCATCCGCGGCGGCGATCGGCTGCCATGGGTCGAGTCCGCGCCTGACAACTTCACGCCGCTCAAGTCGCTGGAGTGGCAGGTGCACGTGTACGGCAGCGCCGGTGGCGGCTTGGCTGCAAGGTGCGCGTCGCGCGGACTGCCGCTGCACGTCTTTCCGTGGAGCCGCAACGCGGCGCGCGCAGGGCTCGCCCGCGATGCGACCTACCTCGTGCGGCCAGATGGCCATGTCGGGCTCGCCGATGTGCTGCACGGTCCCGAGCGCCTCGAGCGCTATCTCGACGACCGCGACCTCCGCTTCGTCGCGCAGCCAGCCAGGGCCGGCGCCGCCCCCGGTCTCTGAGGTTCAGGCGCGAGCATGCCGCACCTTCGCGCCCGCACCCAGCGGTGACGAGGGATTGCGCGGCAGGTGCCGGAGGCCCATCCACCCCAGCGCGGCCACGTGCTTCGCAACGTCGTCGATGGAGAAGCCACGGCCGGCCGCCGCCCACCACTGGGCAACCTGCGTGACCATCCCGATGAGAGCGTTCGCGTAGATCGGCGCGACCTTCGGGGCGAAGCCCGCGTTCTCGAACTGCTTCCGGAAGATGTCGCCCACGCGGTGCGCCAGATCATCGATGACCCGGGTCAGTCCTCGTCGCGCAGACATGTTCGGTGAGTCCCGGGTGAGCACGGCGAACCCCGCAGGGACCTCCTTCGTGTACGACATGAACGCGACGACGGCCCCTTCGAAGCGCTCCCGGGCGCTCCCCTCCGCGATGCTCACCGACACGCGGCGGACGAGGTCGTCCATCTCGCGGTCCACGATTGCGGCATACAGCCCGTCCTTCGAGCCGAAGTGCTCGTAGATGATCGGCTTGGTCACGCCGGCCTTCCGGGCCACTTCATCGAGCGTGGTCGCTTCGTAACCGTGCGAGGCGAAGACTGCTCGGCCGACCTCCAGCAACTGCGCACGGCGATCGGCTGCCGTGAGCTTCTGCTTGCGCCCCATTGCGCCTCCTGTTACCCATCAGTAAGTTACTTCCAAGGAACTTACTGAGTAGTAGCAACAACCCTGGGGTCCGTCATGTACATCGTCCTCTGCGCAGCCGTCTTCACCGTCGCCTACCTGCTGAACATCCTTACCATCAGCGTGGGCTACCACCGAGGATTCGCCCACCAGGCCGTCACCCTGCATCCCCTGCTGCGCAGGCTGGTGATCGCCGGCGGGAACTGGGTCACCGGACTCGACCCCAAGGCGTGGGTGGTGATGCACCGACTGCACCACGAATACTCGGATACGCCGCTGGACCCGCATTCGCCCGTCAACGTCGGAATGCGCGGCATGGGACTCGAGCAACTGCGCAGCTACAAGCGCGTCATCATCGGACTGCTCAAGAAGGACCCCGCCTACACGCGCTATGCACGCGACCTTGATTTCCCCGTCAACATCCTGATCCGCCGCAAGCTCTGGTATCTGCCCTACGTCGTTCATGCCCTCGTCGGGGTGGCGCTCGCGGTTTGCGTTGGGCCACTTCTCGGCGTCGCTTACTTCCTCGGCATGATGAGCCACCCTATCCAGGGCGGGCTCGTCAACTGGCTCGGGCACGCGGTGGGCGGGCGCAACTTCGACACCGACGACAATTCCCGCAACAACCACCTTGCCGCGTGGCTGATCCTCGGCGAGGGGTTCCAGAACAACCATCATCGCTACCCGGCCTCGGCGACGTTCTCATACCGGCGTCACGAGGTTGACCTCGGTTACTACGCCTGCGTGCTGATGGGATGGTTGGGCTGGCTCGAGATCCACCGCCATTCGCTCATCCCGCGGCCACCCGCCACGGCCACCTTGCAGCCCAGGATGCTCGGATGACGACCTCCCGTCCCGAAGCGAGCCATCCGACCAAGCCCAGGCTGCGCGGCATCCTGCACCAGTGGAGCGCTGTCTTCGCCGCAGGCGCCGGGATGGTGCTGGTCGCGACGGCTCCGGCCGGGCGACCGAGGTTCGGGGCAGCGGTCTTCGCGCTCACCCTGTGCACTCTGTTCGCAGTCAGCGCGCTCTACCACCGGGTCACCTGGGAACCCGCCGCACGCACACGCATGAGGCGGCTGGACCACGCTTCCATCTTCCTGCTGATCGCGGGGACGTACACGCCGCTCGCGATCGTCGGCTTGCCACCCGGGGAGGCTGGGACCCTGCTCTGCTGGATCTGGGCGGGCGCATTCCTCGGGATCGCACAATCCGTCTTCTGGGTATCGGCGCCGAAAGCGGTGAGCGACGGACTCGCGGTCGCGGTCGGATGGATGATCGTCCCCTACTTCGGCTCGGTGCGGGCGGTTCTCGGCAGCGTCGCAACGGGGATGCTTCTCGTCGGCGGGATTGCCTATACGCTCGGCGCGCTCGCCTATGCCTTCAAGCGGCCGAACCCGGTTCCAGGGGTGTTCGCGTACCACGAAGTCTTCCATGGGCTGACTCTGGTCGCGGCGGTGCTGCACTTCGCGGCGGTACTGTCGATGATGCGAGGTGCGGCGTAGCGTCGTCGGTCAGCCCGGCGGCAGGAGGCCCATTCGCTCCTTGCCATGCACAGTCGAAAAACTTGGCAGACCGATCGTATGGCATCTAATGTAAATGATCAGACGACGCCTTTATCGAGGTCATTCGGATGCCGGCCACGCCGCATGAGAATCAACCCGACTCGCCACCGCCAAAGTTCATCATACCGGTGCGGTACGTTTCGGGCGGCGTCGTCGTGCAGACGACCTCGACGTCGTTGAGCAAGGACTTGATCCACGTCCGGTCGGCGCGCCCTCCTCGCGCGGGCCTCGTCATCGGCCTTCAGCTCTACTTTCCGAACGTCCGCGAGGTCGTGAGGAGCACCGGGCTGATTGCGAAGACGACGTCGGGTCCGGACTCCGGGTTTTGGGCGGAGCTTGCTGACGACAAGCGCAGCGCGGACCAGATCGCCGTGTTGCTGGCGCGGCATCGCGACACGGGAGATCGAGGATGCCCACGATTGCATACGAATCTTCGCGCGACGATTCGACGCGGAGAAGGTTCAACGGCTGATGGATACATCACCAACATCAGCCGGAGCGGTGCATTCGTGAAGGTCGATCCGCCGCCCCCGCTGGGGAGCATCGTCGATCTCGAGTTTACGACTCCGGGAGTACGGGGACGCCATACGGTGCTGGCGTACGTGGTCCACGTCGCCGAGCGCCGTGGAATCGGCATTCAGTTCATCGGCGGAAACGATCAGTTTCGTTCGCGCCTGGACGAGCACATCGCCCGACTTGCGGGTTGAGGCTCGTTCCGTTGCTATCCTTCTGCCTCTCTCTTCCGTCCCTCGTGCATGGACAACCGCAATCCGAAGGTGACCGACGCGCTTCGCCACGACGTCGAGGCATCGTGGCACCGCTTCCTCGATCTCTACGAACCGCTTCGGCCCGAGCTGTACCGCTACTGCCGGCATCTGACTCGCAGTCCGTGGGACGCCGACGATCTCGTTCAGGACGCGCTCTTCCGTGCGTTCGCGAGGCTCGGATGCATGAACGAGATGCCCGGGAATCCGCGTGCATGGCTCTTCCGGATCGCCTCGAACCTGTGGATCGACCGCGTCCGCGCCCAGAAGCCGGAGCCCGAACCGGATCCGCAGCGCGCATCGAGCAGGGAGCCGCGCGCGGTCCGTGAAGCGGCGGGTACGCTCCTGTCGCGGCTCTCCCCGCAGGAGCGCGCGGCGGTGGTGCTCAAGGAGGCGTTCAATTTCACGTTGGAGGAGATCGCCGAGGCGCTCTCGACGACGCAGGGCACCGTCAAGTCTGCGCTGCATCGCGGGCGGGGCAAGCTCATCGAGCCGGTGTACCAGGTTGAAGCTTCGCCCAAGCCGGCGGTGCTCGACGCCTTCTGCGCCGCGTTCAACGCCGGCGATGTCGATCGGCTCACCTCGCTCCTCCTCGACACGGCGGAAATCGAGGTCGTGCGCGTTCACACGGAGTACGGCCCGGAGGCGGCGCGGCGCGGCGTCTTCCAGGGGATGCTCTTCGGCACCCGGCGGCTGGCGGATCCGGCGCGGCTCGCCGGCCTCGATCCTGCGTTCTTCCGCAACGTGTTGCCGCAGGTCCCGCGCGTCGAACTACGACTGCACCGCGGCGAGTGGCTCCTGGTCCACTGGTATGCGCACAGCGACGGCGACGCGGTGCGCGCCATCACCCGAGTGGAGGCGGATGGCGATCGACTCACCCGCGTGAGGAACTATTTCTACACGCCCGACGTCCTGGGAGAGATCTGCGCCGAGCTCCAGCTTCCGTTCCGCAGCAACGGCTACCGGTACTGGAAGGAGGCCTGAGCACATGTGCGTCATGGCTTTGATGCTCGCGGCCGCCGGGTACGCGCCCGTGAACGGGCTCCAGCTCTACTACGAGATCCGCGGCAAACCGGCGAAGGACGGCGTCCCGCTCGTGCTGCTCCATGGGGGCGGCTCCACCATCGAGACCTCGTTTGGCAAGCTCATCCCGCTCGTCTCGAAGACGCGACAGGTGATCGCGTTCGAGCAGCAGGGACACGGCCACACCGCGGACGTAGACCGACCATTCTCCTTCGAGCAGTCCGCCGAGGACGCCGTCGCGCTGCTTCGGCACCTCCACGTCGCGAAGGCCGACTTCTTCGGCTACAGCAATGGCGGACACATCACGCTGGAGATCGCGCTCAGGCATCCCGAGGTGGTTCGCTCGCTCATCGTCGAGTCCGCCTTCTTCAGCCGCGACGGCACCGACCCGCGATTCTGGCAAGGGTTCGATCACGCGAAGCTCGACGACATGCCCCCCGAGCTGAGGAAGGCATACCTCGCGACCGCGCCGCATCCCGAGCAGTTGCCTTCCTTCTTCGCCAAGACCGTGCAGCGGATGCGCGAGTTCAAGGGTTGGACGCCGGCGCAGCTCCAGACCATCCGGGCGCCCACGCTCCTGGTGCTGGGCGATCGCGACGTCGTGCGTGTCGAGCATGCCGCGCAGATGCAACACCTGCTTCCCGACGGGCGCCTCGCTGTGCTTCCCGCGGCGGACCATCTCGCCATCCCGGACCGAGCGGCGGACGTGGCTCGGTTCGTCGACGAGTTTCTCCTCCGCGCTGTGAACGCGACCCGAGACTCCCGCCGTTAACGACGCCGCGCTTCGACCGTACCGGCGGATCTCCCAGGCGGCAGCGGCAGCAGATGGACCTACCCCACTCGCCGACGAGAATTGGGACGTGGGCAAGGCACTTGCTAGCTTGGATGGATGAATGTTCGCGTCAACGCGCTTCGCTTCGTCGGTTGCGCGATTGCAATCTCGGCATTCTTGTTCGCCTCGGGGTCCTCGAGCTCTGGCTGTGGCTCGGCGTCCACAGGCGCGGGCAGCGATGCCGGCGACAGTGGGACCGGCGGCAATACCTTCCATGTCGACATCAGCCTGACCTCGGGCCTGATCACATTCCCGAACAAGTACTCCGGTTGGGCCGTCGGCGGCAGTTCTGCGACGAACTTCGTGGCCTACCCCAGCGGCTGGTCCGTTGGCGGCGGTTCGGCGACGAACTTCATCGCAGTGCCGGCAGGCTGGAGCGTGGGCGGTGGCTCGGCGACGAACTTCGTGGCTTACGCTCCGGGCTGGAGCGTCGGCGGCGGATCCGCGACGAACTACGTCGCGGTGCCTGCGGGTTGGACCGTCGGGGGCGGATCGGCGACGAACTTCATCGCGTTGCCCCCGCTCCCAGGGTGGAGCGCAGGCGGCGGTTCGACGACCAATTACACCGCGCTCCCTCCGGGCTGGAGCAGCGGCGGAGGATCGACGACCAACTTCATTGCGCTTCCACCCGGGTGGTTGACGGGTGGCGGATCGGCGACGAATTTCGTGGGCTATCCATCCGGACAAGGCTGGACGATCGGAGGAGGCTCGGCGACGAACTACACGGCGCTCCCTCCGGGCTGGAGTGCAGGCGGCGGCTCCGCAACCAATTTCGTTGCTGTCCCGCCCGGCTGGGTCGTCGGAGGTGGATCCTCGGCCAACTTCATCACGTATCCGGGGCCCGCCGTGGCGACCATTCAAGTAAAATTCGACGATCCGGGCTGGCTCGGACTGCTCAAGGCCTGCAGGACGGCGGCAGCTACTCGGAGTCGACGCTCGCCGACATCGTCATTTACGCCTTCCTGAACGTGCGGGCTGCGGCGCCTCATCGGGTCGAGGCGCCCGCCGGCGAATGGTGAGCCGCCGTCGGCGGACCTGCAATTCGCAAACGGTGTCGGGAAGCCTTGCTTCCGACGGTGTCTGCCGCAAGATCGCCCCATGGCGCAGTCCAACCTGTCCCCGCAAGTCGCCGCGCGGCCGTCAACGTCGATCGAAGGGCGCATCGCGGCTCTCGACTGGAACCGGATCCAATCCGATCTCGCGGAGCGCGGATACGCCACGACCGGTCGCCTCCTGACGGCCGCGGAATGTTCGAGAATGGTGGCTGATTACGAGAGCGAAGCGCGATTCCGGAGCCGGGTGGTGATGGCGCAGCACGGATTCGGCCGCGGCGAGTACAAGTACTTCAGGTACCCGCTACCGGAGATCATCGCGCACCTGCGGCCGGCGCTTTACGAGCACCTCGCTCCGATCGCGAATCGGTGGGAGAACCTCCTCGGCGGGTCCGACCGGTATCCTTCGAGTCATTCCGACTTTCTCGACCGCTGCCGCGACGCAGGACAGAGTCGGCCCACGCCGCTCCTCTTGCGCTACGAAAAGGACGACTACAATTGCTTGCACCAGGACGTCTACGGCGAGGTGTTCTTTCCGCTGCAGGTGACCTTCCTCTTGTCCACGGCCGGCCGCGACTTCACCGGCGGCGAGTTTCTCCTCGCTGAGCAGCGCCCCCGGATGCAGTCGCGCGCAGAAGTGGTTCCCCTCGTCCGAGGAGAAGGCGTCGTCTTCGCGGGTCGCCACCGCCCGGCGCAGGGAACGCGCGGTGCTTACCGGGTCACCTTGCGTCATGGCGTCAGCCGCGTCCGTTCAGGCCGGCGGTTCACGCTGGGCGTCATCTTCCACGACGCCACCTGAGCGCCGTCAGCGAACGCGCTCGATGGCGGGAGCGTGCGCGCGAGCGAAGTCTTGAAACAGCTCCGGATGAACGCAGGCCGCCATGATCTCGAGCGACTCGACGAGGCGCGGTCCCGGCCGGTTGAAAAACGCGTTGCCGTCGGTGACGTAAATGCGCGCCGATGCGCCAGTCATTTGGACGACGGTCCGTTCGATGATGTCCCTCTCGGCGAGTGCCCGCTGCAGCGAGAACCCGCAAGGCTTCACCACCACCACCTCGGGCCGCAGCTCGCGAAGAACTCGCGGTGCGATGGTGGGCGCCGGAGCGCCCGCGCTCGAACCCGCCGCGATTCCGCCGGCAAGCTCGATGATCTCCGGCATCCACGTCCCGCCGATCATCAGCGGATCGATCCACTCCAGCGAAACGACCCGCGGCCTCGACGTCCCCCGCGCGGCGCGGACCGAAATTGCCCGAATGCGCGTCTCCAACGACTCGCGCACGTCCCTCCCCTGCCCCTCGCGCCCGATGCCAGCCGCGACTCGCTCAACGTCGGCTAGAACATCGGACAGACGGGTGGGCCGGAGGCTGACGATCTCCACTTGCTCCGGATGCGCCAGCCGCGCGACCGCGGCGCGCACGTCGTCGAGCGAAACCGCGCACACTTCGCACAGATCCTGCGTGACGATGACATCCGGCTCCAGCGCGGCAAGCCGCTCGTCGTCGACCACGTAGATGCTCAGCGCGTCGCGAACGACCGCGCGCACCGCGGCGTCGATCGCTCGGCTGGACGCGCCCGCATCGATGCGCGCCCGCGTAAGCACCGGCCGGCCTCGAATCGACTCCGGGAAGTCGCACTCGTGCGAAATCCCGACCAGCTCATCGGCTGCGCCGAGGGCACAGACGATCTCGGTCGCCGACGGCAAAAGCGAGACGATGCGCATCACACGCCGCCCATCATGACTCTACGGACCGGTAAGCTTGCCCGAGCGCACGAGGACCGTGTCCCCGACGCTCACCGTCGTGTCCACGAAGAGGTCCCACCAACGCGGGCGGCCCGAGGTGACGTTGCCGCCCAACTCGGTGTTGTCGCCGAGCGCGAGCCGGACGACGCCCGACCCATAGCCGTAGTAAGGGATCCATGGGTTGCGCTCGGGAACGGCGAGCTCGGGATTGAAGCCGAGGGCGAACTCGCGGAACGCCTCACTGCCCGGGCCGCCCGAGCGCAGCGCCGCCTCCACGGCCTCGCGACCCGCGGCGGCTTCGATGCGTGTCACCCGGCCCTTCTCGAAATGGAGCTTGAGCCCTTCGACAGGACGCCCATCCCACTGCGTGACCGGGTAGGCGATGATACCGCTCACGGACTCCTCGAGCGGTGCGACGCGCAGCACACCGCAGGGCAGCTCGACTTCACGGTCGACCAACACCTTGGCCGTTCGCGCGCGGGCCGCCGAAGCGTCACCGTCCTGCAAATTCATCGGCCGGTCTCCCACGCGGAAGCGGAGGTCGGTTCCGAGCGGTGTCTTCACCCGCACCTCGCCCCGGCGCAACGCGGCCTCCACGCGCCGCTGGGCAGCACCGATGGCGGCGCAGTCCTCGCGCAGGACGGCGCGTTGGTAGACCGCGTCGATGAGGTGCTGCGGGGGGAGCGGCTGGCCGGCAATTGCAACCGCGCTGGGCTGTCCGCCGCCCTCCCAGTGAAAATGCACGGTGCGTCGCGCGCTGTTGCCTTGACGGAGCAGATCCTGGAGCGCCGCGTAGGCTGGGTGCTTGGGCGCGGCCCCCGCCAGCATGACGGCGGCGTCCACGTCGCGCAGCACACCTCGGAGCGCCTCGCGGGCCGGCGAGGTGCCGCGCTGGATGACCTGCGGGTCGAAGGCCTGCGGCAAGGGCTCGGCCAGCACCTCGAGGCAGCCGAGATCGACTCCGCCCGCTTTCATCACCGCATAGCGCAGGTGGGGCTCGAACTCGCGCTGGAAGCGATCGCCTGCACAGAGCGAAAGCACTCTCTCGCCCGGAACGAGTGCGAGATGCTGCACTACCCTTTCCGCCAAGGCGGGCCAATCGAGCGTGAGCTGCGCGATGGGTGCCGCGGCAGATACGGGTGGTCGTCCTGCGGTGTTTCCGGTGGACGAGACCATCAACAACGCAAATGCGAAAACAACTCTTGCCGGCGGGCAGTCGACAGGTAGGACCGATGAGCGCAATGCAGTGAACCCACCCTTCCGCATCATCGCGATCAGCCTAGCAAAGCGCGGCGCGTACCAACAGCCGTATCGCGCCGATCGCAGTGCTTGCTCAGCTTGCGAGCCGCGTCTCGAGCATGTCGATGAGCCCCTTCTGATCGTGATGAAGCAACCGTCGCGCTTCATCCTTCTCGACGAAACGCGCCTCGGCGACTTCGAAGTCGCGTGTCCGCCTGGGTTCCCCCTCCGGCGCGTGGCCGAAGAAGCAATGGATACGCTTCCTCGATTTCGTGTACTCGATGCATCCGAGCAGCTCGAGCGGGCCGGGATCGAGGCCGGTCTCCTCGCGCGTTTCACGTCGCGCCGCCGCCTGGGGATCCTCGCCCGGCTCGACCAGTCCTTTCGGAATGCTCCATCCGTACCTCGCGGCGAATCCGCCGGGTTTGATGATGAGCACCTCGAAGCGACCAGATCGCCTGCGATAGAGCAGCGTTCCGGCGGACTCCTTCATCAGGGTTTCCCACGGGGCTCGATGCGCTCCTCCGACACCAGGCGCAACGGCACAGGGAGCGCTCCCCCCCTGAGCGTAAGGACAAGGTCCTTCGCCTCCTGAAGCACCTCGTTGACAGGTTTGAGCCCACCCAGATGGATGGAGCAGATGCCTCCTGGGATGGCGGTCTGGATGAGCGGAGCGGAGTCGACGTTGCCGTCGAGGACGATGGCCATCCGCTTCTTCACGTTGGCCGCCGTCATGCTGGCCAGGAGTTCCGCACCGGTGCGGTTGAAGGTGACCTGGACGTACGGGCGGGTCTTCTCGGCCGGCGAGGTGTCGAACCCGACGCGCGCATCGACGATGTACTCGCCGTTGAGGCCCGCCTGCCGGTCGAGCAGGTACGTCCGGGAGAACGTCTCCCGGCCTCGGACGGTTTGCAGGCGAAATTCGCGGCCCTGCGGGGCCCTGTCCTGCACGAATCGCGCGAGTTGCGCGCGATCCGCGCTGCGCAAATAGGGCGACGACACGGTCGCGTCGCCGGGGCCCGCGTACCGGTCCCAATTGAGAGACGGCCTCCAACGACCGCCGCCGTCTTGTCGAGAAGTTCGGTCGAGTCCGCTCGAGACTCGATGGTGCGCCGAAGGTCGGCGGCGAAGATCAGCCTTGCTCCGCCGAAATGGTTCAACTGGAATTGAGCGATCATTCTGCGGCCGGGACCGAGGTGCGCAACACCAACGAAAGGCATTGACGATCGCCGCCTGGATGACGAGGCCGACTGCGGCTGCTGCGAGGGCGTGCCACCACGGACCGGTTGGTCCACCGCTGCCAACGTGGGCCTCTACCGGGTTCTTCATCCAGCGTTCGAACGCGACGAACACCGCGGAGACGAAGATCAATTCGACGAGGATGGAAACCGTGGAGCGTTGGACGCCCCATTCCAGGACGACCACTGCGACGCTGAACACTGC